>JAEZKH010000142.1 GCA_023415515.1 Actinomycetes bacterium | reverse complement strand
CTGGTGTATAGCGACTTCGGTACGGCCCGTTGAGCTTTCATGGTTCCGACAATAGGCTGTCGCTCGCCGTTGCGCCGGCCGGGGAGCACATATGGAGGCGATCAGGACACACGCGCCGATTAATCTCAGCAAGGCCAACGTGATGACCGGTAGCTCGTCGGCGATCTATGCTTCGTCGCTGGACGGTTTGTAATGGACGCCAGCCCGATAGTGGGGCCCTGAAGTGACACGCCGTCTACTACATTTCCTGTTGAATTTCTACATGCTATGTAGCATCTGGTGTCGTGGACCCAAGCGCCGACGAACTGATCGACCCGTTCGCGAAGATTCTCGTTTCGTCCTATACCAGCGCGTCAGCAGCGGCCAGGAGCTTCACTGCCGAGTGGGACTATCCCCCGACGCAGATGCTGAAGGTGCATACCTTCCGCTCGATCATCCAGGCGAACGTCGATCGGTCCGATCGCTACGTCTTACACGCCGGCTACTCCGAGGCTGGCCGGGTGCAAGTCACCGACCGTGACACCCGGGAGAGCTACTTGATTCGCAGCCGCACCATGGTCGATATCGATGAAGCCAAGAATGGTGACCGCCAGCTGTCACTGTTTGTCGTCACGACACCGCGACCGGTGGCAGGATTTCCCAACTTGCTCGCCTATAAATTCAACCGCAAGGGCATGACTCTGTGGACATGCCCAACCAAGTATGCAAGTCAAGACAGTCGGCGACTTGTTCCAGCTAATAGCCCTGAGCTACTAGGCTTTTGGCCATTCATCGATGTGCCCGCACCGCCGCCCGATGGCGGCGGTGGCGGTCTTTTCGATCAGGGGGCCGTAGACCCATTCGACGACCTTGGCGACCCCGACATCGACGATCTCGGTGAAGCCGGCGGGCTGTGAACAGGCTGCGCGCTTACCGGGACATCGAGGGACTGAACCAGACAGATCTTGCCGAGCTGCTGGGAATGTCGACTGCGATGGTGTCTGCCATTGAGAGCGGCCGCCGACCATTCAATGGTGACCTCAGCTCAATTGGATACAGCAACGAGCGCCTTGAACTTCCTGATATGTCGGCTCCTATGCACCGCGCCCGGGCGTCAACCCTCGTCGCGGCCAAGAACCGCGCGAAGGAGCTACTGCGGCTAGCTGGTGAGGTCTTCGCTGAGCTCGTGGCCATCACACCCAAGGCGCCGAGATCGAAACTGCTGGAGCTGGACGCGGTGCACACGTTTCAAGACGTAGAAGAACGAGCCGCGGAATTGCGGACAATACTGGGGCAGGAAGAATCTGGCCCGATCCGCAACCTGACATCACTGATTGAACGGGCAGGGGTGTGCATCATCCCCATTGCTGGGCTCGCTGGCGTCGACGGGCTTTCTGCGTGGGTTAACGGCGTCCCTGTCATCGGTATCGACCCCTCAGCGCCCGGTGACCGCTTTCGTTTCGGCCTCGCACATGAGTGCGGACACCTCACTCTCCACAACCGGCACCATGACAATGTTGAACGCGAAGCTAACCGATTCGCCGGAGCATTGCTGTTCCCGCAGGATGACTTCGACGCCGCCATGGTCGACAAGGTCAAGTTGCAGGATTTCATTTCGCTGAAGAACGCTTGGGGGATGTCCATCGCAGCAACGATCTATCGCGCCCACGAGCTGGAGTACATCGACGACGCCCGCTACCGCGCGTTGCAGATCCAAACCTCGAAGTGGCGTCGATCAGAACCCGGTGAGTTCAGGGCGAGCACCGGCACTCTGCTTCCTCGGCTTGTTGAAGTTAACGGTGGGACCGCAGCAGTCGCAGAAAATTTCGGCATTAACACTAAGCACCTCGCAGCGCTGATCAACTGGAGCCACCTAAGGGTTGTGTGATCTACGGCGCATCTGTATCGCGGGTTTCTCGTTGTCAGTCACGAACACCTCAAATGGCCCCACTCGGGTGGTTCAGTTCACCAGGCCCGTCAGCCATCTACACTCTCCACGCCGTGCTCTTTCGCACCATAGGCCACTTTGCTCCAGGCACAGGCCACACGTTCATAGTCATGTCAACAGCCTTGCGCCGTGCGCTGCAAAACTATCGACCCGAAGAAATGCTCTACCCAAATCATTGAGGCCGAGTTCGAGTCTCCAATGGTCGACTTCATCGGCCTCGCGCGCATACGGCCTCAAACCCTCGTTCGATCTTGCGGATCTCCAAGAGTCGAAGTCCTCCATCACGATACGGTCGCCCTCCCGATCCACGTACGTGCAGTTGCTCAGGTACTCGTCGTACTCAGCGTCATCATATGTTTCAGCGTGTACATGAAGGGCCGCCCAAGCAAACAGCTGCGGCAGTACGTTGGCGTAACTGGCCGAACCTTTCAGAACTCCCCACGTCGCAAGATTCTCGATTGGGCCTCCGTCCTCATTATCGATTCCAAGGCTAATTGCACTGCGCCCAGAGGACTTATTGACCCACTCCTCGACATCCACGACAAGGCGATTCCCGTTCTCTAACAATGTCATCCACGGCTTCGCAAGTTGCAGCTGTCGTAGACGCAGTTCGTAGGGAGCGCCCTCGGCCGCTTCTCGGAGCTGCTCGGCAGCGCTCGCATTCAACTCGTGCCGTTCAGGGATAAGCAGTCTCCATCCGCCCTTACTAGTTTGCTCAAGCGTTGCCAGAGTCACCGCCTGCCAGTAACACTTCTGGCTCTCCGGGTTGTACAGAACCGCGATAACCGGCAAGGAGTGGTCCAGCCAGTAACGAACGTGCTCGGTATCAGGCCGGAACCACCAACCGCCGGTCGCGAGCTCCTTGAACCAACTTGATCCGCTCTTAATTTGAAGCGCAAGAAGACGACCAGTAACTTCCTCGCCGTCAACCACCTCCGTATGTGCATCGATGCCATAGTCCTCGGTAGGTTGCTCGCGAAATAGCCACCGCAACTGCGTTTCAAGAACCATCTTCGTATAGGTCACCCCATCGGTGGCTACTTGCGCTGATGGTGAACGACGCAAGCTTCTCCCCTTCCCTCTTGACAGCTGAGCCACTGACCCTCGTGAAGGCCACGCCCCAATTAGCTGGAGACACTCAGCATCACGAAGCTTCCTCCACTTTTCCGGTCTGATAAAGAGCGTCTATCTGACTGGCCAATTCCTCGCCGTTAACGACTGCAGACGCTTGGAGGTCGGCGAACCAGGGGCTCGCATCCACCTGGAACGGTCCATACCGACCGTTCGCCGTATGTACGCGGGTTACCACGAGACCGTGCCGTGCACGCGACAACATGACCAATAGGACGCGCTTCTCCTCGGCGACCGCCTCCGGGGTCTTCGCGAAGTAGCTAGGCACCTGCCCAACCTCCAGACCGCACACGAACGCCCAGTCGAACTGTTGACCCTTGCCCGTATGCGCATTTAGCAAGTGCACGCCAGGCCCAACAGCGATGTCGCTATCGTCGGCATGTCGAAAACGCGACAACACATGCCGGACGGAGGCGTCGCCGCCGCCTTGTTCGGCCAACTGGTCGAACGCATTGCCAAGATCTTCGGCAGTATCAATGTCGTTGGGCTCCAGCGCCTTTAGCGCGGCGTGTCGTGCATCATCAACGGTGGCGCCTCTCGGCAGCCCGGAAACTACACTGCGGATTCGATTGCGAACGAGTGGGTCATCGATCGCAAGGTCCCAGCGCCGGCATAGTACGTCTGGCATGGCCGCGAACGTTTGGTCAATGACGGTACGACGACCCGCCGACCGTGTGATGATGCCGATCGACGCAGCGGAGTCGGCCGCGGCAATAGTGGCCGCGGTCGTGCACACGAAGTCGGCTTCAACGGCGCGGTCGCCGAAAGCCAGCGCAGCGGCGGCACCACCGTTGGGCCATGCATCCGGGTCATATGCTGTGAGCGGTTTGGCACCCATGGTCGCGGCCATTCGATTCACTACACCTAAGACGGCCGGCGATGACCTGTAGGAGACGGTCAGCTCAACCGGCTGGCCGCATAGGGCTCGCAGCCGAGCTTCGACATTCGTCGGATCAGCGCCAGCCCATGAGTAGATCCCTTGAAGCGGGTCGCCGGCGAACGTTCGCCACATCGTGCTCGTGCGGAGGACGACGTCGAGCTGCTGGTTCGATAGGTCCTGAAACTCATCGACAAGCACAGCGCCGTAGTGCTGCTGGTAGAGGTTGGCAATCTCGTCGATACGCAGCAATTGTTGCGCGTGGCGTAGTAGGTCGTCGTAGTGCAGCTGACCACGACTGACCCGCTCGCGTTCGACGCGAACGGCGAGGGCATCGCCGGACTGGTCAAGCGCTGCGGCCACCTCGTCGTCGTTGCGGACTTCGCGTTTGACCTTCCCCAGCAGCTCTTCTGCAGCGCGGTTTGCATCGGCATCGTCAGACAGCTCTTTCAACGCCTTGCCGAGGGTCTGTGTAGTCGGAAATCTTAGAGCCGCGGGGTCAAGCCCGAGGGTGCGGCCATGAGACTTGATGAGGTCGGCCGCATGTCCGTGGAAGTTGTGCACGGTCACGTAACGGCGGAAACGTTGAGGTCCCAGGAGTTGTCGCAGCCGCTCGCTGAGATTGGCCTTCGCACGGTTGGTAAAGGTCAGGGCGAGGATCTTCTGGTGAGTACGCAGCCTAGGGATTAGCTCGACAGCACGCATCGCGAGTAGCTCGGTTTTCCCGCATCCGGGCGGCGCGATCACAAGCAGGTTGGGCTCGGAGCTGGATGCAGCGACCTGTTGAGGATCGTGCGGACTGGTCACGAGGCGCCATCCAGGCTGACAAGGCGCTGCAGAAGTGCGTCGACACTGGATATGTTAGCCGCGGTTGCGGCGTCTAGTTGTGAAGCCAAAGCAGTTGCAGCGCTTACCTTCCCAGCGCGGCAGTATGCTGCCGCTGACTCGGCGGTGACGGCGTCGAGCTCCGCTACGCCAGCCGATTTCAGAATGTCGTCCTTCTTGCAGTAGCCGCCGTCGATCAACCCTTGGGCCGCGGCGGGACCCCCGAAGGCGGCGCAGACTTCGGCCTCAAGGTCCGGGGCGGAGACGAATAGCGTGGTGCCGAAGACGCGGGCGGGCTTTCCGCCGATGGCGCCATGCCACACTGCCTTTTCCTTTTCGTCGACCAAGCCGAGTAGCTGCACGTTGAACCCAGCGGAGCCTATTAAGCGGTAGACGTGGGGGAACTTATGGGCGCCGTCGATGTCGAAGACAACCGCCCCAATACGATCCAGAGCGATCCCGGCCAGCTCGGCGGCTCGTTCGACAATGACCCGATCAGTGAGTCCCTCAACGACAACAACGTATCGGGCGGTAAGTACTTCGATAAGGCGTGGGGACCACCAGTTGATGCGTTCCTTCTCGACCGCGCTAAGCCTTTCGTTGGGAATTTGGTGACAGACGCCGTCGCGGTTGACTGCGATTACGTCAGCTGGCTCGAAACGCTGCACGATAAACGGAGAGTGCGTCACCAACAGCTTCTGATTGCCGGCGGTACTAAAAAGTTCCGCCACGGTGCGTTGGCTAGATGGATGGAGATGGAGCTCGGGCTCATCGATGGATACGACGTTCGCCGTGCCCTCCGCTAAGTCGAATAGCGTCATCAACACGAGCTGGCGCAGACCGTCAGACTGCGCAGTCATCGGCACGTGTTGGTCGTCAACTTTGAAGAACATCGACACACCACCCAGTACGTCTTCGTCGGGGTCCGAAGCAGTCCGCACTGATAGGTCGTCCTTGCCGACAGTCCGCGGCATTGCCTTCGAAAGGTGTGATGCTGCATTGGCGCGAAGTTCACCGATTGCCGTGCTGGCTTCTAGCTTCGTATTGAATCCTGCAAGCAAGTCGGCCAACTCACTGCGTTCGGTCCCAAGTTCAATCGCGCGAAGGAGCGTCTGCAACGCGCTATTCGGACCGTCGAGGGCAGCCGAAGATGCGTTGCGGTTCGCTGGCAAGTACCGCCATCCGATGCGAAGGAGTTGATCGCGGCTCGGCGCGCGCTGATGCCCCGCATCTGGAAACCAGCGACGGACATTTACTCCTTGCGCATCGTCGGGATCTGGACTCGCTGTCATCCGTATGCGCAGCGTCTCGCTCTTGTCGGCCGCATTCACATCAATTTCGCTTGTGAACAGGGTGCGGTCTGCGTCGTCGAAGTCGATTAGCGTGACCTCCACCGCAAGGTCCGCCGTTGGATCACGCAGGTCTGAGATCCCGAGTTGTTGATATAGCGTGGCGGTAGTCGAGCCAAGTAACAGGTTTAGGAGCCGCAGCACTGAGCTCTTACCGACATCGTTAGCACCCACAATGACGGCGTGACCGCGCACTTCAAGCGCGAGATCGCGAATTCGGCTGTGGTTCGCGATCTCGATGCGGCTAATTCGCATGCCGATTTCCAGGACGATAGGAAGTGTCGTCGTGAGCGTCCATGGCTAAGCCTTTCGAGCGAGGCGTTGTGCACTGTGGCAGCGCAGCACCGGGGTGGTTCAGATCGGTCGTTCGACAAGATCCGGGTCGACGCTGACACGTTCGTCGGTGACGACTTGATAGAACCACTTCGCGATGTCGGAGATTAGGTGCGTACGGCCGGGAGCGTTGGTGAAGAAGTAGTCGCTCATTTTCTCATGCGCACCTTGGTTGTCGGCGACGGCGCCGGTCACGGCGTCATCGAAGTCAGGCGACTCGACAAATTGCTTGGTGGAGTTGACTTTTGCCTGCTGTACGAGCGCCGCGTCGTCGAGCAGGGTTCGCAGCAGCGCCTCCAGGAAGGACACCTTCTGTGACTCGGTGAAGTCTTCTGAGCCGAAAAGGTCGTTGAGCCGGTCGAGCACCTGCTGGAACGCGACCATCTTGGGATCACGTTTCTCACCGGAACCCGCCGCCGTCACGCCGGACAGGCCAACTCGTGTGCCGAGGCTGATGTCGATGCGGCCGCGGTCAATCTGCTTGACCTGCTTGAGCACGACATCGGACAGGTCGATGGGGGCGGTGTAGTTCTCTGGCTGGATCACCCGTTCCAGGTTGCGCAGGTAGATCTGCTTCTTCTCCAGCTCCGGGTCGCCGTAGTTGATGATCTGGCTCATGAAGCCGTACAGCCTCACGAAGGATCCGACGTCCTTGCGGAACATGTCGAGCTCTGCGATCGCGGCCTTATCGCCCTCGCCGCCGTTGTCCAGAAGCGCCGCCTGGTAGCGCTCGGCGAAGCGCTTCTTTCCCGGGTCGACCGCAGCGGTGAGCTTGCTGTGGCTGCCGCGCAAGTCCGCTTCAGCGCACCGGTCGATCTCGTCCTGCGTATAGACCGCGGCGATGTCGAGTTTGGCGGCTAAGTCGTGAACCAAGTTTGGGTCGGTCGCGGTTTCCAGGTACGCGTCGGTGTAGTACGGCTCGAACGACTCGCGAATTGCAGCCGGCTCGTTGACGAAATCGACGACTTGGGTCAGTGCCGACGTTTTCTGTACCCCTGACGGTGTGCGATAGGTGCGGTTCAGTCGCGACAGGGTCTGCACGGCGGTGACGCCGGACAGGATCCTGTCGACGTACATCGCGCATAGCAGCGGCTGATCGAACCCGGTCTGAAACTTGTTGGCCACGATCATCACTCGGTACTGGTCAGCACGAAACGCGGTGCGCAGATCGTGCACACCGGGGTTCATCGTGGACTCAGTGAAGTCACCGGGCCCTGACTCGGGATCCCGCACACTGCCCGAGAAGGCCACCAGGGTGCCGTAGCCGTAACCTTTACTGGTGACGAACTTGTCGATCGCTAGCTTGTAACGCACCGCGGCCTTGCGGGAATCAGCGACCACCATTGCTTTGGCGTGGCCATCGAGCAGATGCGCGACGTTCTCGCGGAAGTGCTCGACGATGATCGCGGCCTTCTGGGCGATCGTCTGTGGGTTCAGTTTGACCCACCGCATGACCTCTTTGCTTGCCTGGGACTGATCGACTTCGGTTTCTCCGCCGGCTGTCTGGCCGATCTGGAAGGCCAGCTTGAACGAGTGGTAGCCGGTCAGCACATCGAGGATGTACCCCTCCGCAATCGCTTGCTTCATCGTATAGACGTGGAACGGCACCGGGTTGCCACCGTCGGCCGGTTCGCGGCCGAACAGCTCCAGCGTCTTCCCCTTCGGAGTGGCGGTGAACGCGAAGTAGGAGATGCTGGTCGACTCTGCGCGCTCGGTCGCTTCGGCGGCCAGAACCGCTTCGATGTCGACCTCGCCGCCGTTGTTGATCTCGTCGATCTCCTCGGCCGTCAACACCGCTTTCAGCTGTGCGGCGGTCTGTCCGGATTGCGACGAGTGCGCCTCATCCGCAATGACGGCGAATGTCTTGCCTTTGAGTCCTTTGTTCTCTCGGATCGCTTTCATCGCGAACGGAAATGTCTGAATGGTGACGACGATGATCAGCTTGCCGTCCAAGAGTGCTTTTGCCAGCGTTCCCGCTTTGGCGCCCTCGGTATTGTCAACCGCGACGACGATGCCCTGATCATTGTCGATCTGTTTGATCGCGTCCTTGAGTTGCGCGTCGAGGACGTTGCGATCGGTCACCACGATCACCGAGTCGAACACCTTCTGGTTGTCGACCTGCAGGCGTGCCATCCGGTGTGCCGTCCAGGCGATCGAATCGGTCTTCCCCGACCCCGCTGAGTGCTGAATCAGGTACCGCTTGCCGACACCCTCAGTGGTCACCGCGACCGCCAGCTCGGTGACCGCTTCCCACTGGTGGAACCGCGGGAACCGCAACGACGACGACTTGGTGGTCTTGCCGCTGATCGGGTCGGTGGTCGACTCGTGCTTGATGTACATGAGCCGGCCGAAGATGTTGAGCCAGGCATCGCGCTGCAGCACCCGCTCCCATAGGTAGGCGGTGCGGGGGCCGTCAGAGTTGGGTGGGTTGCCTGCCCCGCCGTCTTCCGCGCCACGGTTGAACGGCAGGAAGTGGGTTTTCTGGCCGGCGAGGCCAGTGGTCATCCACACCTCGTTCTCGGTCACCGCGAAATGCACCAGCGCCCGAGCTCCGGACACGAACAGCGGCTGAATCCTTCCGGTTGCAGCGTCTTTGGGTTGCCGCGTGGTCTTGTACTGGTTGATAGCGTCAGTGATGGTTTGGGTGAAGTCGGTCTTCAGTTCCGCAGTCGCGACGGGTAGTCCGTTGATGAAGAACACCAGATCCACCGACCGCTCATCAGCGGTGGAGAAGCGCACCTGGCGCATCACCCTCACCCGGACCGCATCGTAGTCGGCGTTGCGTTTCGCATTGAGCGTCGATTCGGGTTTGAACACGCACATCTCGAATTTCGCCGACAGGTGCGAGAACCCTTTACGCAGTAGATTCAGGGTGCCGCCGCCGTTATCCATTGGGGTATCAAGAATTTTCACGATCCGATCCAGCAGCTGGGCCTCCTGCTTGGCGGTGCCACCGGAGCCCGGTTTAACGACCTTGGCCAGCTGCTCGGGCTGAGTATCTGCCAGCCAACCGAGCACATCGGTGGGGAACAGCGCGCGTTCCTTGTCGTAGTCGGCGCCGTTGGGGGAGTAGAGCCAGCCGCGGGCGGCCAGGTATTCGGCGATCTCTTTTTCGAACTCGATCTCGTTGTGCACCGCCACGATCAGGCCACCTCGCCGCGCACGTCGATCTGACCGGTCACCGCGGCGGTGATCAACGCCGAGCGCCGCTCCCGGGACAGTTCGATGAACCGCTCCGTCTCGGCAATGAGGACGTCGATCCTTGCGATCTGCTGGTCGAGATGGTTGACGATTCGGCATTGTTCATCTATGGGTGGCACCGGGATCCGAAGTGCCGAAACGATAACGGCATTGAGGTTCTCCATCGTCGACCCAACGGACGCCAAAGACAATGCGTCTTTGTTGCGCCGACTGCCGAATGCAAGCACCAGAAAGCGTGCGTTCAATCGCCCGTGGTCGGGACGAATAAGCACAGATCCAGTGCCACAGATGAAACCCGAGGACTGGTCGTCGACAACCGCGCATCGGCCCAGCTCACCTCGACGAGCGGCAACGACGTCACCCTCGCGCAAAAAATGCCGAGAGAGGCTCTCGGCCTTCGCCCCATCGACTGCAACTCGTCGGTCGGGCGAAACCACCCCTCCGACGAGATGCGAAGGATTAATGACCGGAACTCCGCCTTCTACGTACTCGTCTGACTTCAGCTGACTGCCGAAAGGGCCAGTCTGTATTAGCGTTGTGACCGAGCCCAAAGGTATCTGCCAGTCAAGTTTTGCGACGGTCGACTCGATCACGGCTGCCCGTCGCTCCCCCAGCATCTCTACTAGTCGCTGCTGCTCCTGGATGAGCGTGTCGATGCGGGCCGTTTCGCGGTCGAGGTAGTCGGCGATGGCTCGCTGCTCGCCGAGCGTCGGAACGGGTACCGGAATGGTTCGCATCTGTGCCCAGTAGAGACGCCATTGCGAGGGGCGGATACCGGTCGAACGGACCGCATACTCATCGATCATCGGCCGGGAGCGGAGCACGTGATTAAGAAAGCGTGTTTCCCACTGGTTTGTCGTGGGCCGAAGAACGTCGTAGTCGGGGCTGACAAGGCCCTGAAACGCAGAGATCCCGAGGGAACCTTGCCATGCCTTCATCCGGTTGACCACAACGTCCCCAGGATTGACAACTTGGTAGCGGCTCAGGTCGGCCGGGGTTCGGTTGAAGTTGTCGCTTCGAGAGTCCTTGCGGATCACGCCATAGTCGCGATACACGCTGAGGACATCGAGGTCGGGTTCGCCGGTTCGGATGCTGGGTGCCAGGAGGTGACCAAGCCGGACAGTCTGCCACCGATCAGCCCAGGGTGACGGAGCCTTCACCCCTCTACCTCCCGCAGCAACTCCAGGATCTTGGCGACCTGTTTCTCTAGGTCGGCGTCGATCTCGGCCAGAGGACGTGGAGGGACGTACTTATAGAAGTGGCGGGTGAATGGGATCTCGTATCCCACTTTGGTTTTCTTCGTATCGACCCACGCGTCCGGCACGTGCGGCAGCACCTCGGCGGCGACATACGCCTTGATCGCCGCGTCCCGGCCAGCATCGCCGTCGGCGTTATCACCGTAGGTGAACGGAATGTTCTCGGTGTCGCGTCTCTTCGGGTCGGGTTTCGGTTTGCCCTTGCTGTCGGTGACCGGCTTGCCGTCATCGTCGAGCAGCGGCCGCTCGACGGTGATCGTCCAGTAGGCGAAGTCGTTGGCGGTGAACACCTTCGACAAGTCCGGATCGGCTTCGTCGAACGAGTCGTACAACGCCAAGACCCGGTCGCGGGCAGCTTCATCGACCTCCCGGTTCTTCGAGCCGAGGTTTTTCCGGATCTTGGTCCAGAACGAGGTCGCGTCGATTAGCTGGATCTTGCCCTGGCGCTCAGCTCGTTTGGTGTTGTCCAGGATCCAGATATAGGTGGCGATGCCGGTGTTGAAGAACATGTTGGTGGGCAGCGCGATGATCGCCTCCACCAGATCGGACTCCAGCAGCCACTGGCGGATCTTGGATGGCCCGGATTCGGCGGCGCCGTTGAACAACGGGGAGCCGTTGAGCACGATGCCGGCGCGGCCGCCGCCCTCGTGGGAGGGGCGCATCTTGTGCGCCAGGTGGGTCAGGAACAGCATCTGTCCGTCGCCGACCGACGGTAGTCCGTGAGAGAACCGCGACCCTTGCGCGAGAGCTTCTTTCTCGACGGCGTCTTTCGATGCCTTCCAGTCGAATCCGTACGGCGGGTTAGACATGCAGAAGTCGAAGGTGCGGTCCCAGAACTGGTCATCGGAGAGGGTGTCGCCGAGGCGGATGTTGCCGGCGTCCTGGCCTTTGGCGAGCATGTCGGACTTGCAGATGGCGTAGGACTGGTCGTTGATCTCCTGGCCGTAGAGCCGCAGCCGGGCATCCCGGTTTCGTTCCAGCAGTCGTTCCTCGGCGACTGACAGCATGCCGCCGGTGCCGGCGGTGGGGTCGTAGATGGAGCGGACGGTGCCCGGTTCCAGTAGTGCTTCGTTGGACTCGGCGAACAGCAGGTCGACCATTAGTCGGATCGCATCGCGTGGGGTGTAGTGCTCGCCGGCCTCCTCATTGGATGCTTCGGCGAACTTGTAGATCAGGAACTCGAACAGGTCGCCCATCTCGGCGTTGGGCACTGTGTCGGGGTGCAGGTCGACCTCGGCGAACTTGGAAGTGATCAGGTAGAGCCGGTTCTTCTCGTCCAGGGTGGCCAGTTCGTTATCGAATTTGTAGCGCTCGAACACGTCGATGTTGGCCGAGAATCCGGTGATGTAGTCGACCAGGTTTGCCCGCAGACCCTCGGGATCTTTGAGCAGCGTCGCGAAGTCGAAGGCGCTGGTGTTGTAGAAGCTCAAGCCAGTCTTGCGTTTGACCTGCACGTCTAGGGCACCGCCGCTGTACTTCTCAGCTAGGGTGCGCACCTCGTCGCGGGTCGGCTCCAGGATGCAGTCTAGGCGCCGCAGGATCGTGAACGGCAAAATCACCCCGCCGTACTGGTGCGGCTTGTACACCCCGCGCAGCTGATCGGCGATACCCCACACGAAATTGCCCAGCTTGCTCAAGTGCAAATTCCCCCACTGTCTAGTCCGAGTTACCGTTTCAGCATCTTCGCGCATGCGGCAACTGGCGGTTCACTTTCCCATCCTGTCGTGTCGGGTGCCCCCTGGTCGGGAAATTGTGCGCTTACCCGCGATACGTGGATCGCTTGTGGGATGCGTGGGCGAGGCCACAGACCTCTCCGCTCGGATCGCGCAACTAACGCGGCATTGTCGCGCGCGGACTCCGAGCCATTCACCACCCTGCTATGCCAGCGAAGGAAACCCGCCCGGCTGCCAAGAACGGGAGTTAGCAGCCGAAGTCCCCGGACCGCCGCGAAGATGACTCCCGCCTGAAGTACTCCACAAAACACAAAGGTCACGAGCCATTTCTGGTTCGTGACCTCTGTGTTTGGAGTTCGTAGAACTCTTCTTGGTGGGCGAAGGGGGACTTGAACCCCCACGTCCCGAAGGACACTGGCACCTGAAGCCAGCGCGTCTGCCATTCCGCCACTCGCCCCAACAACCGGGGGAGCCTATCACTGAAGGCGCCCCGACCCCCAACCGTAGGTGATCGGGCTGGAGACCCGCCACCAGCACCGCAACGATTCTCAGAGTTCTGTTGGTCCCGCATCGGTGTGCTGTGCCGATACCATGCAATGTGACAGGTGTGGTTACACGACACGCGGGTGATCGACATCTGAAAAGGTAACGACCACCAACGGCGACGAAGGCAGGCGATCAGATGGGTCTGGCTGACCGCATCGAGCGCAAGCTTGAGTCGACCGTGGGCGATGCGTTCGCGCGGGTCTTCGGCGGATCGATTGTGCCGCAAGAGGTCGAGGCCATGCTGCACCGGGAAGCCGATGCCGGCGTACGCGAATTGGCGGGCGGCAGGCTTTTGGCGCCCAATGAATACTTCATTACCCTCAGCGTGTCCGACCACCGGAAGGTCAGCGCCGACCCGGACCTGACGTCGGCCACATTCGCCCGGCACTTGGAGGGTTACATCCAAGAGCAGGGGTGGCAAACGTATGGTGATGTGGTCGTTAGATTCGAGCAGTCGGCGAACTTGCACACCGGACAGTTTCGGGCTCGTGGTGTGGTCAACCCAGACACCACCACTGGTGAACCCGCCCCAGCACAACGAGACCGCGCGTACACCGCAGAACCAGGAGTACAACCGATGACCGACAACCCGAATTACCGCGGAGGCCAGCCGGGGCGGCCCGACGAGTACTACGACGACCGCTACGGTCGCCCCGAGGACCAGGGCGGGCAGGACCCGCGTGGCCAGTACCCCCCCGATCAGCGCGGATATCCGCCGCCCGCCGAGGGGGGCCAGCGCCCGGCCTACCCCGATCAGGGCGGCTATCCCGACCAGGGCGGCTATCCGCCGCAGCAGCCGTATGAGCAGCGACCGCCTGCCGGATACGGTCCGCCGCAGGGCGGTGGCTACGACCAGGGCGTTTACCGCCCCGCTCCCGGTGGCTACCCGCCGCCCGGTGGTGCGCCCGGCTACCCCGACCAGGGCGGCTACGGCCGCCAGGACTACGGCCAGCCGCCAGCCGCCCCCCGCCAGGACGACTACGGCCGCCCGCCGGCCTATCCGGACCAGTCGCAGCCGGGCTACCCCGACCAGGGCGGCGGCTATCCCGACCAGCAGCAGCCCGGCTATCCCGACCAGGGCGGCGGCTACGGCGACCCGGGTTACGGGGGCGGCCAGTACGGTCGCCAGGACTATGCGCAGCCCGACTACGGCCGCCAGGACTACGGCCAGCCGCCAGGCGGCGGCTACGGCGATCAGGGTTACGGCGAACCCGTAGGCGGCGGCTACGACTACGGGGCTCCCCCGGCGGCCGGTGGCTACGGCGCCGGCTACGGGCAGGGGGACTACCCGACCGCGGGCGCCACGGTCACGCTCCAGCTCGACGACGGCAGCGGCCGCACGTACCAGCTGCGTGAGGGGGCCAACGTGATCGGTCGCGGGCAGGACGCCCAGTTCCGGCTTCCCGACACCGGTGTCTCGCGTCGCCACCTGGAGATCCGCTGGGACGGACAAGTGGCGCTGCTTGCCGATCTGAACTCCACCAACGGCACCACCGTCAACAATGCGCCGGTGCAGGAGTGGCAGCTGGCCGACGGCGACGTGATCCGGCTCGGGCACTCCGAGATCATCGTCCGCGTCCACTGAGGGCGCCTGCCGGTCACAGCACGGGTACAAGCTGTCGGCTTACCCCTCGGGCCGCTGACTGTCCAAGTATCGTGACGTTGCCGAGGGTCGTCGCGCACGTGAGGAGCGGGGCAGAACCAGACGGAGAGGACGTCAGATGCAGGGACTAGTGCTGCAGCTGACGCGCGTCGGATTCCTGTTGTTGCTGTGGTTGTTCATCTGGTCGGTGTTGCGCATCCTTCGCACAGACATCTACGCCCCGACCGGCGCGGTGATGGTGCGGAGGGGGCTTGCCCTGCGCGGGTCGCTGCTGCCGTCGCGGCAGAAACGCCATGTCGCGCGCACCCTTGTCGTGACCGACGGCGCGCTGGCGGGCACCAGGATCACCCTCGGCGGTCAGCCGGTGCTGATCGGCCGTGCCGACGACTCCACGCTGGTTCTGACCGACGACTACGCCTCGACCCGGCACGCCCGACTGTCGCAGCGGGGCTCGGAATGGTATGTGGAAGACCTAGGATCGACCAACGGCACATACCTTGACAGGGCGAAGGTGACTACGGCGGTACGTGTTCCATTAGGCACGCCGGTTCGAATCGGCAAAACGGTAATCGAGCTGCGCCCGTGACCCTCGTATTGAGATACGCCGCGCGCAGCGACCGCGGCCTGGTCCGGGCCAACAACGAAGACTCGGTGTACGCCGGCGCACGGCTGCTCGCGCTGGCCGACGGGATGGGCGGGCACGCCGCGGGCGAGGTGGCGTCGCAGTTGGTGATCGCCGCGCTCGCGCATCTCGACGACGACGAGCCAGGCGGCGATCTGCTGTCCAAGCTGGACTCGGCGGTCAGGGAGGGCAATTCGGCAATCGCCGCGCACGTCGAGGCCGACCCCGAACTCGAGGGCATGGGCACGACGCTGACCGCAATCCTGTTCGACGGCAACAGACTTGGCCTGGTGCACATCGGTGACTCCCGCGGCTATCTGCTCCGCGACGGCGAACTGTCGCAGATCACCAAGGACGACACCTTCGTGCAGACGCTGGTCGACGAAGGGCGGATCACCGCAGAGGAGGCACACAGCCACCCGCAGCGCTCGCTGATCATGCGGGCGCTCACCGGTCACGAGGTCGAGCCCACGCTGATCGTGCGGGAGGCGCGCGCTGGCGATCGCTACCTTCTGTGTTCCGACGGGCTGTCCGACCCGGTCAGCCACGACACGATCCTCGACGCCCTGCAGATCGAGGACGTCGCCGAAAGTGCCGACCGGCTCATCGAACTCGCGTTGCGCGGCGGCGGGCCCGACAACGTGACCGTCGTCGTCGCCGATGTCATCGACTACGACTACGGGCAGACGCAGCCGATCCTCGCCGGCGCGGTCTCCGGCGACGACGACCAGGCCGCCCCGCCCGACACCGCCGCAGGCCGCGCGTCCGCGTTCAATCCCCGGCGCACCGAGGCCAAACGTGTTGTGCCCCAACCGGAGGAGATCCTCAAGCCGCCGCGGTCGCGACGAAAGATGTTCATCGCCGCGGCGATCGTCATCCTCGTGGTGCTCGCCGGCCTAGCCGTCGGCAGGGAGATCATCCGCAACAACTACTACGTCACCCAGCACGACGGCACCGTGTCGATCATGCGGGGTGTTCAGGGTTCCTTTCTCGGCTACCAACTCCAGGAGCCCTACCTCCTCGGCTGTCTGAACGACCGAAATGATTTGTCGCTCATCAGCGCTGAGGGTTCCCGCGACAACTTGAACTGCCGCATGCTCAACGTGAACGACATGCGGCCGTCGGAGCGTGCGCAGGTCATTGCGGGGCTGCCGTCGGGCAGCCTGGACAACGCCATCGGCCAGATCGAGCAGCTCGCCCGCGACTCCGTGCTTCCGCCGTGTCCGACGCGCACGTCGACACCCCCAACGCCACCCCCGACGCCCGTGCCACCGCCGGGCCGTCCCGAAACAGCGGGCCCCGCCCCGGCAACGCCCACCGAACCCAACCCCCCCGAGCAAGGA
>JAEZKH010000089.1 GCA_023415515.1 Actinomycetes bacterium | reverse complement strand
ACTCGGGGCCGAACAGCATCGACTTCAAGCCGTGCCGAGACTCCGCCCGCGACAACGCCTTTGCCGCCTCGCCCATGTCGCCCAACCGGCCCAGAGCCTGGGCGAGCAGCATCCATGCCAATGGGCTCCACGAGTATCCCGTCGGCGCGAGCGCCTCGGCCGCGCCGCGCAACAACGTGGCCGCACCGGCCGAATCGCCCCGCGCGATCAGCACATCGGCGACCAACACCTCGCCGATCGCCCGCCCTGGCTGCTGCATCTGCGCGTAGTCCGTCAACTGCTGTGCGAGCTCCTGCGCCCGGTCCAGATCGCCGGACATCATCAGTGCCGTCGTCTGGCCCAGGCCGCTTGTGAACCGCAGCAGCCCGGGATGCTGGGCATTCATCGCCCGCTCCGCCAGCGCGTCGACACCGGCGAACCGGCCCATCCGGGCACAGCTCAGCGCCGCGGCCGCCGCCGACCAACCCACGGCGGTGTCGTCGGCGTCCGGCGAAGCCAGTACCGCCTCGGCGAGCTGCAGCGCCCGACCCGGCCTGCCCGCGTTCATCGCGAAGGTGGCCGACAACGCGTCGACGGTCGTGCGCGCCACCGGCGACGTGACACGGTTGCGGGTGGTCTGCAGGAACGCCGTCGCCCGCTCCGGCTGCGACAGCATCCAGAACTGGTTGGCCGCTCGCGGCAGCGCCCACGCCATCAGCTCGGTGTCCGACAGCGTCGCCGGGTCCACGGCCGCGAGCACGTCGTCGGCCTCCCGCCCGCGCCCCTGCCACGCCAGCGCCTGCGCCAAGGTCAACCGCGCGTCGAGATCTGGATCGCGTGCCAGCACCGCCGCGCCGAGACGCTCGCTCAGCGCGAGATCACCCAGCCGCAGCGCATCGGCCGCCGCGGCCGCCATCACCGAAACCGGCTGCGGCTCACCGATGTCGAGCGCGAGCACGGACAGCCGCAGCCGGTCGACGACATCACCTGCGGGCTGGGCCGACAGCCGCGCGTAGAGCTCGGTGCGGCGCGCCGTCAGCGCATCGCCCGACATCTGCGCGCGCACCGACTGCGCGTACGACGGGTGGGCGGCCCTGGCGACGTCGTCGACGACCGCGATCGCCTCCGCGGCAGCGCCCGCCCGCACCGCGTCCTCGCCGGCCAATGCGTTCAGGTCCGCCAGCGGTAGCGGATCGGCCACCGCCAGGAACTCCATCGCCCTGCGGGTGTCGGCAGGAAGCGACGAGACGAAATCTGCGATCGCGGCGTCGAGCCGCTGACGGTCGGCTTTCGGCGCCGCCAGCTCGACCCGCGGCAGGACGTTGTCCAGCTGCAGGGCGCTGATCGAGTCGGGCGCGGCCTCGGCCGGGTCGACGGTGACGATCAGCCGCACCGAGCCACCGACGGCAAGCTGGTAGACCAGCGTGGCGGAAAGATGGTCCAGCAGATGCGCGTCGTCGACGATCAGCAGCACCCCGTCGGGCACCGATTCGCGCGCCGCCCGCAGCACCGCGGTGGTCTTCCCGTCGTCGGGCGTCCCGATCAGGTTGCGCACCGCGGCAAAGGGCACGACACGATCCGAGACCGTGCCCGTCACCAGGACCGACGGTCCACCGAGTCGCTTCGCCGCCGCCGCCGCGACCGTCGTCTTGCCTGCGCAGGCGGGAGCGACGACGACCGCCCCGCCGCGGTCCCGAACTGCCGCCTCAACGGCGTCGATCCCCGGTTCCAGCGGCGCGGTCTTCCAGTCCACGGGCACTCGCCGGAGTTTAGGGTGTGCTCGCAGCGGGCGTGCCGTACTCGTCTACGTTGGCGATGTGCCAGTCGATCCCGACCATGAATGGGCGGTCTGTGTCTACTGCGCGTCGGGCCCCAGACACCCTGAACTTCTCGACCTGGCCGACCGCGTCGGTACGGCCATCGCCGAACGAGGCTGGACGTTGGTGTCCGGTGGGGGGAACGTCTCGGCGATGGGCGCGGTCGCCAACGGCGCGCGGGCGCGCGGCGGCCGCACCATCGGAGTGATACCCAAAGCGCTCGTTCACCGCGAGCTCGCCGACGTCGACGCCGACGAGCTCGTCGTCACCACGACGATGCGGGAGCGCAAACAGGTGATGGAGGACAGAGCGGACGCGTTCATCGCGCTGCCGGGTGGTATCGGCACGTTAGAGGAGTTTTTCGAAGCGTGGACAGCCGGCTATTTGGGTATGCACAGCAAGCCGGTGGTAATGCTCGACCCGTTCGGACATTACGACGGGTTGCTCGTCTGGTTGCGTGGCCTCATCAGCAGTGGCTACGTCGGGCAGACGGCATTGGATCGGCTTGTTGTGGTGAACGACATCGACGATGCTTTGGCGGCTTGCGCACCGGCCCCGTGATGGCGCTCACCCGCATGGATATGGTGTCGGGCAGTTGACATCGGAGGGGAGCGCCGCATGACAGACGATAAATCGGGAACTCGCAGCAGCGTCGGCCTGCTGGACATCGCCGTCCGAGTGCCGAGCCTGATCGCAGATACGCCGACAATCCTGCGCGGCGTCATCACCGGCTTCGGCGCGCGCCCGTCGGCGAAGACGTCGATCGGCAAGGTGTTCCAGGATCGCGCACGCCAGTACGCCGACAAGATCTTCCTGAAGTTCGAAGACCAGGAGATCTCCTACCGCGAGGCCAACGAAACCGTCAACCGCTACGCGGCCGTGCTCGCGGCGCGCGGCGTGGGCAAGGGTGACGTCGTCGGCATCATGTTGCGCAACTCGCCGGAACCGATTCTGCTGATGCTCGCCGCGGTCAAGTGCGGGGCGATCTCGGGCATGCTGAACTACCACCAGCGCGGCGACGTGCTCGCCCACAGCCTCGGGCTGCTGTCGGCATCGGTGATCGTCGCCGACCCCGACTTCGTCGATCCGATCAAGGAGAGCGGCGCCGACGCCGACGGGCTGATCACCCTCGACGAGTTCCAGAAACTCGCCGAGACCGCGCCGACGGAGAACCCGCCGACCGCATCGGCCGTGCTGGCGAAGGACAAGGCGTTCTACATCTTCACCTCCGGCACCACGGGTATGCCGAAGGCCAGCATCATGACCCACTACCGCTGGCTGCGTGCGCTGGCCGGGTTCGGTGGTCTGGGTATGCGACTCAACAGCAACGACACCTTGTACTGCTGCCTGCCGCTCTACCACAACAACGCGCTGACCGTCGCCTTGGCGTCGGTGCTCAACGGCGGTTCCACTCTCGCGATCGGCAAGTCGTTCTCGGCCTCGAAGTTCTGGGACGAGGTGATCCGTTACGACGCAACCGCTTTCGTGTATATCGGTGAAGTGTGCTCGTATTTGCTCAACCAGCCGGAGAAGGACACCGACCGCAAGCACAAGGTGCGGGTGATCGCGGGTAACGGTCTGCGGCCCGCGATCTGGGACAAGTTCACCGAGCGGTTCGGCATCGACCGGGTGTGTGAGTTCTACGCGGCGAGCGAGGGCAACACCGCGTTCGTCAATGTCCTCAACATGGACAAGAGCACCGGTATCTGCCCGTCGCCGGTGGCGTTCGTCGAGTACGACGAGGAGACCGGCGAGCCGAAGCGCGACGACAAAGGGCGCGTCAAGAAGGTGAAGAACGGCGAGTCGGGGCTGTTGCTCTCCAAGGTCAGCAGCTTCCAGCCGTTCGACGGCTACACCGACGAGGAAGCCACCGAGAAGAAACTCGTTCGGGACGCCTTCAAAGAGGGCGACGTGTGGTTCAACACCGGCGACCTGATGCGATCGCAGGGCTTCGGACACGCCGCGTTCACCGACCGGCTCGGCGATACCTTCCGGTGGAAGGGCGAAAACGTCGCGACCACCGAGGTGGAGGCCGCGGTGTCGACCGACCCGCAGGTCGAGGAGGCGACGGTCTTCGGCGTCGAGGTGCCCGACGTGGGCGGAAGGGCGGGGATGGCCGCCATCCAGCTCAAGGACGGCAAGGATTTCGACGGCAAGTCGCTGGCCAAGGCCGTCTTCGACAACCTGCCCGGCTACGCCGTGCCGCTGTTCGTCCGCGTCGTCGAGGAGCTTGCGCACACCTCGACGTTCAAGAGCCAGAAAACCGACCTCCGCAAGGAGGGTTACGGCGGCAATTCCGGCGAGGGTGACGAGGAAGCCAACGACATCGAGGATGCGATCTACGTGTTGTCAGGCCCCGACGAGGGCTACGTGGAGTACTACGAGGAGTACCTCATCGAGGTGAAGGACGGCAAGAAGCCCAAGTAGTAGCGATTTGGGCGTGATTTCCTGCGC
>JAEZKH010000061.1 GCA_023415515.1 Actinomycetes bacterium | reverse complement strand
CCTTCGAGTCGCTCGCCTTGCGCTTCGACCTACCGTTGGGATCCTCGCCGAAGCACTTCTCGAACTCGGCGAAGTGCGCCTTGGTCAGCGGCCGGTCCTTCTTCGTGATCCCAGGCACGTTGGTCCGCGCGTCGTAGATCCACGTCTTCTCGGTCGCATAGCCCTTCGTGAAGAAGATCACGTTGGCCTTCACGCCCTGCGAGTAAGGCGTGAACGTGCCCCTCGGCAGGCGCAGCACGGTGTGCAGGTCGCAGTCCTCGGCGAGGATCTTCATCACCTCGCCGGCCTGGTCGGCGAAGAGGACGTTGTCCGGCAGCACCACGGCCGCGCGGCCGCCGGGCTTGAGGATCGTAAGAATGTGCTGGAGGAAGTTGAGCTGCTTGTTGCTCGTCGAGACGGTGAAATCTTCCCGCTCGGGGGCCTGGCCTGCGCCCTTGGTGCCGAACGGCGGGTTGGTGAGGATGACGTCGAACCGGTCCGCCGACGGTGGCTCGGCGATGGAGTCGCCCAGGCGAATATGGGGCTCGATGCCGTGGAGATACAGGTTCATCAGCGCCATGCGGCGCGGGCGGGGAACGAGCTCTTCACCGAAATACGTGTTCGTCTTGACCCGCTTGGCCACGGTTCGATCGAGCGCGCCCCTGGTCTCGTCCCGCAGCCATTCATAAGCACAGACCAGGAACCCGCCGCTCCCGACCGCCGGGTCGCAGATGGTGAAGTCCGGCTTCGTCCGCGGATCCGGCTTCATGCAGCGGCAGATGGCCTGAATGAGCACACGGGGAGTGAAGTATTGCCCAGCACCCTTCTTACCCTCGGCCGCGGCCTTCTCCAGGAGCCCTTCATAAGCGGCCGCCTTGACGTCGACGTCGAGCGACGTCCACTCGGTCTCGTCGATGAGCGAGACGAGCTTCTTGAGGTTGACCGGGTTGTTGAAGCGCGACTGCGCGCCGGAGTAGATGTCGCCGAGGATCCCCTTCGTCTGGCCGAGCTTGCGCAGCACCTCGATGTAGTGGTCGGTGAGCTCCAGCCCGCTCTTGTCACGGATCGACGGCCAGCCGCACCCCTTGGGGATGTCGATGCCGCGCTCGTCGCCCATCTTCAGGAACAGCAGATACGTGATCTGCTCGATGTAGTCGCCGTAATCGATCCCGTCGTGGCGGAGCGTATGGCAGAAGCCCCAGAGTTTTTGGACGACGTCGACGTTGCTGGCAGTGCTCATGATCGCCATTCAGGGTTGATGAAAGAAGAAAACCGCAAGGGGCGCAAGGGACGCAAGGAATCGGAGCATGAGTGAGTGCATCGGCTCACGGAGCTGCGAGCACGGTACGACGTAACCGGCCGGTAGGGGTCGTCGTGTGCTGGACGAAACCCGCAGGCCAATGCTGTGACGGCGGTCACATTCATTCCGCTCCCGGTGCGCCGAACCCTTGTCCGCGGATCCGTCGGACGTCAGCTTGGGCACATGCAGGTTGTGAAACTCGGCGCCCACATCGGCGCCCGCGTCGACGGCGTCAACCTTGCCGGCTACCTCGACGCGTCGACGGCGGCGAGTATCAACGCGGCGCTTCTGGAGCACAAGGTGATCTTCTTCCGGGAACAGCACGATCTCGACGACGAAGGTCAATTGGCGTTCGCCCGGCGACTCGGCACCCCGACCACCGCACACCCGACCGTGACCTCGCGCGGGAACCGCCTGCTGCCAATCGACTCGCGCTACGACAAGGCCGACGCGTGGCACACCGACGTCACATTCGTCGACCGGATTCCGAAAGCATCGCTGCTGCGCGCGATCACGCTGCCCAGCTACGGGGGCAGCACCGCGTGGGCCTCGACAGAGGCGGCCTACGAGCAGTTGCCCCCTCCGCTACGCGCACTGGCCGACAACCTGTGGGCTGTCCACACGAACCTCTACGATTACGCGTCACCGCGCGAGTTCACCACCGAGGAAAAGCAGTACCGCGACGAGTTCGTCTCCGATTACTACGAGACCGAACACCCCGTGGTCCGCATACATCCCGAGACGGGTAAGGCGGTGCTTCTGCTCGGGCAGTTCGTCAAGCGGTTCGTCGGCCTCGGCGCAGCCGAGTCGACTGCCCTGTTCACCCTGTTGCAGAACCGGATCACCAAGCTGGAGAACACGATTCGATGGAACTGGGTGGCCGGTGACGTGGCTCTGTGGGACAACCGCGCGACCCAGCACTACGCCGTGTCGGATTACGACGACCAGTTCCGCCGGCTCAACCGCGTCACGCTGGCCGGCGACATCCCGGTCGGCGTCGACGGCCGACGCAGCCGCGTGGTCGCGGGCGACGCGTCGCGGTACTCGGAGGTGGTGGATCCGGTGCCGCTGGCGGGTTAGAGCCGGTCCATCTCCCGCGACATCAGCGAGTTCTCCAGGTATCCGAACCGCTGGGGATAGTGCTTGCGCGCACGGGTCTTCTTCTCCGGCCGCGCGAACATCGCCCGCACCGCCGTGGCGAGCCCGTGGCCGGCCCTGTGATGTTCGGCGGGCGTCGGCGTTAGGGCAGGCGCGGGGGCGAGGGCCGCCGCCGAGGCGAACAGCACCTGCTGTTCGGTGATCAACGCGGCGGTTTCGGTCGACTGCTCGACCGCGGCGGGTGTTGTCACCGCCTGGTTATCAGCCTGGTCATCGGCGTCCGTCGTGCCGGCCTTGGTCTCGAGCGTGGTCA
Organism: Actinomycetes bacterium; assembly: GCA_023415515.1. Classification (GTDB taxonomy): domain Bacteria; phylum Actinomycetota; class Actinomycetes; order Mycobacteriales; family Mycobacteriaceae; genus Mycobacterium. The sequence goes on along the minus strand of JAEZKH010000061.1, from coordinate 4,126 downwards.
TTTTCCTAACTCCAACTGCCCCGATGTCCCGTGCTCTCCTGCCCCGGGATCGCTATGGACGAAAACTAAGTCGGCTGTTTCATCGACGCACGCGTAGTCCACTACCCCAATCGACGAGAGGCCGCTACGCGTACGGTGAGGCTGATGGCCAGAGCCCGTGACCAGGACGCTTGCCCAGGGGCACTTCAGCTGCACCGGGCCGCCGACGGCGCGCTGGCCAGGCTCCGACTGCCGGGCGGGATGATCACACCGCGTCAACTCGAGGCGATCGCCGACGCCGCGACCCGTTTCGGCTCCCCGGCCATGGAGCTGACGTCGCGCGGCAACATCCAGATCCGCGGCATCGCCGACGACCGGGCCGCCGCAGGCGTCGCCGACGCCGTTGCACAAGCGGGTCTGCTGCCGTCGCCGACTCACGAGCGGGTGCGCAACATCGTCTCCTCACCCCTGTCGGGCAGGCTCGGCGGACGCGCCGACGTGCGGCCTTGGGTCGGCATGCTGGACGCCGCGATCTGCGCGGATCCCGCACTTGCCGCGCTGCCCGGCCGGTTCTGGTTCAGCATCGACGACGGCAGGGGCGACGTCTCCGGTCTCGGCTCCGACGTCGGTGTTCACGTCCTCGACGACACCGTCGCGCTTCTGCTGGCCGGCCGCGACACCGGCATCCGAATCGCGCCGTCGGATGTGGCGCCCACGCTCGTGTCCATCGCGCACCGGTTCGCCGAGACCCGGGGAACCGCGTGGCGGGTATCGGAACTCGCCGATCCATCGGTGTTGGTCGGTGACCGTGCGCCGTCCGCGGACCCGGGTAGGACGTGGCCGGCCGTCACACGGCCGCAGGTCGGCTGGCTCGTGCAGGACGACGGCAGGATCGCGCTGGGCGCGGCCGTCCCGCTCGGCGTGCTGCAGGCGCGGGTCGCCGAATTCCTCGCCGCCGTCGACGCGCCGCTGGTCGTCACGCCGTGGCGCTCGGTGCTGCTGTGCGATCTCGAAGAGGGCGTCGCGGACACGGCGCTACGGGTGCTCGCGCCGATGGGCCTGATATTCGACGAGACGTCACCGTGGCTCGACGTCAGCGCGTGCACCGGCAGCCCCGGTTGTGACCGATCCATTGCCGATGTCCGCGCCGACGCCGCCCGCGCCGTCGACGACATCGCCGCCGTCCACCGGCACTTCGTCGGATGCGAACGCGCGTGCGGAAGCCCCCCCGACGGCGACGTGCTGATCGCCACCGCGGACGGATACGTGCTGCGCACACCCCCACCCGTAGGGTGATCGCGTGCTCGACTACATCCGCGACGCCGCCGAGATCTACCGGCAGTCGTTCGCGACGATTCGTGCGGAGGCCGATCTGTCGCGATTCCCCGAGGACATCGCCAGGGTCGTCGTGCGATTGATTCACACCTGCGGTCAGGTCGACGTCGCCGACCACGTCGCCTACACCGACGACGTCGTCGTCAAGACCCACGCCGCGCTCTCCGCAGGCGCACCCGTGCTGTGTGATTCGTCGATGGTGGCGGCCGGAATCACGCGGTCGCGGCTGCCCGCCGACAACGAGGTGGTGTCGCTGGTCGCCGACAGCAGGGCCGCTGAATCGGCGGCCCGGCTGGGCAGCACCCGCTCGGCCGCAGCGGTGGATCTCTGGGCCGATCGGCTCGGCGGTGCGGTGCTGGCGATCGGCAACGCGCCGACCGCGCTGTTCCGGTTGCTCGAACTCGTCGACGACGGCGCGCCGACCCCGGCCGCCGTGCTCGGCGGACCGGTCGGGTTCGTCGGATCGGCACAGTCCAAGCAAGAGCTCATCGAACGCCCTCGCGAGATGTCCTACCTGGTCGTCACGGGGCGTCGCGGGGGCAGCGCGATGGCCGCGGCCGCCGTCAACGCGATCGCGAGCAGTGCCGAATGAGCGACCGCGGAACGCTGTGGGGGGTGGGACTCGGGCCCGGCGACCCCGAGTTGGTGACGGTGAAGGCCGCCAGGGTGATCGCGAAGGCCGACGTCGTCGCCTACCACAGCGCACGGCACGGCCGCAGCATCGCCCGCGGAATCGCCGAGCCGTACCTGCGGGCAGGCCAGATCGAGGAGCACCTGGTCTATCCCGTCACCACCGAGGTCACCGATCACCCCGACGGTTACGCGGGCGCGATGGAGGACTTCTACCGCGAAGCCGCCGATCGCATCGCCGCGCACCTCGACGCGGGCCGCGACGTGGCGCTGCTCGCCGAGGGCGACCCGCTGTTCTACAGCTCCTACATGCACATGCACACCCGCCTCACCGAGCGGTTCGACGCCGTGATCGTGCCTGGCGTGACGTCGGTCAGCGCTGCATCCGCCGCTACCGGCACCCCGCTCGTGCAGGGCGACCAAGTGCTCACGATCCTGCCGGGAACCCTTCCTGCCGATGAACTCGAGCGCAGGCTCGCCGACACGGACGCGGCCGTCGTGCTCAAACTCGGCCGGTCGTTTCCCGCTGTCCGAGAGGCACTTTCGGCGGTAGGCCGTCTCGACGACACGTACTACGTGGAGCGGGCGAGCACACCGCGGCAACGCGTGTCACCCGCGGCCGACGTCGACGACGGCAACGTGCCGTACTTCTCGCTGGCGATGCTGCCGGGCGCCACGACCAAGCCGGTGACCGCGGGCTCCGTCGCGGTCGTCGGGCTCGGTCCAGGCGACACCGCCTGGATGACCCCGCAGAGCCGTCGCGAACTCGCGTCCGCGACCGACCTGATCGGCTACGGCCCCTATCTGGAGCGTGTCAGGGCCCGTGACGGACAACGCATGCACCCGAGCGACAACACCGACGAACCGGCCCGCGCGAGGCTGGCCTGCCGGCTCGCCGAAAAAGGCCGCGCCGTGGCAGTGGTGTCGTCGGGTGATCCCGGCGTGTTCGCGATGGCGACGGCCGTGCTCGAGGAGGCCAAGCAGTGGCCAGGGGTCGACGTGCGGGTGATCCCGGCGATGACGGCCGCGCAGGCCGTTGCCAGCCGGGTCGGCGCGCCGCTCGGACACGACTACGCGGTGATCTCGCTGTCCGACCGGCTCAAGCCGTGGGATGTCATCGCCGCCCGCCTGACCGCGGCCGCAGGCGCCGACCTTGTTCTCGCCATCTACAACCCGGCGTCGAAGACCCGCACCTGGCAGGTCGGCGCGATGCGGGAGCTGCTGCTCGAGCACCGCGACCCCGGTACCCCGGTGGTGATCGGCCGCGACGTCTCCGGTCCCCGCGAACAGGTGAAGGTGGTTCGGCTCGCCGACCTCGATCCGGCCGATGTGGACATGCGCTGCCTGCTGATCGTCGGTTCCTCGCAGACCCAGTGGTACGACGATCGGGTGTTCACCCCTCGCCGGTATCCGACGCTCTGATACTGTCCGGGCGCCATGACCATTCCACGCGGACCCGAAAATGTAACGCCGGCGTGGCTCGGCTCCGTATTGGGAGTCGAGGTCAGCCGCGTCGACGTCACGCCGATCGGCACCGGTCAGACTGGTGCGACGTACCGTGTGGAGGCGACGTATGAAGCCGAGAATCCGAACCTGCCAACGTCGTTCGCGGTCAAGCTGAGCGCACAGGACGACGCGGTCCGTGAGCGGGTTGCGCTCGGATACCGCTCCGAGGTCGAGTTCTACTCGCGGATCGCGGACAAGATGCGGATCCCCGTACCGCGCAGCTTCCACACCGAGATCTCCCCCGACGGCGCCGACGTCGTCCTACTTCTCGCCGACATGGCCCCTGCGGTGCAGGGCGACCAGATCGCGGGCTGTTCGCCGCAGGAGGCGCGGCTTGCCGTGCAAGCGCTCGCCGGACTGCACGGACCGAGTTGGTGTGACCCGCAATGGATGGACCTGTCCGCCGTCGTGATGCCGAAGCCCGGCGACGACGACGCCGCGAACGGACTCGGCGAGGTGGCCCGCATGGCCGGCGACATCGTGATCGACCGGTTGGGCGCGAAGATCGCCCCGCCGGACCAGGAAACGTTGATAACGGCAATGTCATTGGTGGCGGCGTGGCTGATGGCCGAGCCGAAACGGTACGCCCTCATGCATGGCGACTACCGCCTCGACAACATGCTGTTCGACCCCGATGGAAGCGCGATCACCGTCGTGGATTGGCAGACCGTCGGAA
>JAEZKH010000004.1 GCA_023415515.1 Actinomycetes bacterium | reverse complement strand
GGCGTCGGGCTTGGGCAATGCGATGTTGTCCCGGACGGTCCCGTGCACGAGTTGGACGTCCTGGAAGACGAACCCGACGCGGCGATACAGCTCGTCGTGGGTCATCGATCGGAGGTCTGTCCCGCCGACGCGGATCGCACCGGCGTCGGGGTCATGGAAGCGCGCGAGAAGCGAGGCCAGCGTCGACTTGCCCGAGCCCGAGGGTCCGACGAGCGCAGTGACGGTGCCCGGTTGCAAAGTCAGTGTGACGTCGCGGAGCACCGGGACGCCGGGACGGTAGCCGAACGTGACGTCGTCGAAGGTGACGTCCATCGACTTCGTCGCCGGGGCCCGGGTTTCCGGTTCTGTCGGTGCGATCAGCTCGGGTTCGTCGAAGGTGTTGGCGATCCGGCGCGCGGCGTCCATACCTTCCCGCAGCCCGCCGAACCCATAGCCGACGCCGAGCAGCCGCGCGCCGAAAGTGGTTCCGAGCACAAGGAACGGCAGAAGCGTGGCCGGTTGCATCGCTCCGTTGACGACGAACGCGGTGCCGGCCGCGGCGACGAGCCACAGGTAGGTGCTCGGACGCGTCACCAGGTCCATGAACGTCTTCTTGCCGATGAACGGCCGCTGCCAGCCGTTCAGGAACTCGATGTAGCTGTCGAGGCTTCTCTTGAACGACGACGCGGCCGCACCGCCGAATACCCGGATCACGGGTTGCCCCTCGAGGTACGCCCCCGCCTCGGTGTTCATCCGCTCGGCCCAGCGCGACGCCTCGGTGATCTTGGGACCGCTCTGGTACGCCATCGTCCAGGTGGTCAGCACGTAGACCAACACCGGCAGAAGACAGACAAGCGCCAGCCGCCAGTCGACCACGAACAGGTAGACGAGCACCGCGACGGGCGCCACGACAGCGGCGACGGCGTCGGAAACCGCGTGCGTTATGAGGTAGTGAAGCGACAGCGCGTCGTCCTGGATCAGTTTCTTCACCGCGCCCGATCCGCGTTGGGTGAACCAGCCCAACGGAACCCGGCCGAGCTTGTCCAGCATGCGGCGGCGAACGGCCGCGCTGAAGCGCAGATCGACGACATGCAGCCACATGATGAGTGCTGCACCGAGCAGCGTACTCACGCCCAACAGCACGACGAAGACGACGAGCGTGTCCCGAACGCGTGCCGCGTCCGCACCGGAAAGCAAGAGCCTTGCCAGCTCGACCAGCACGACGAACGGCGCGAGTTCGGCGAGCGTGATGACGGCCTGCAGGACGCCGCTCGCGATCATCTGAGGGCGGACGGGAGCGAGCAGAGCCTTCGCGCCCTGCGATCGCCACGTGCCCCTCGGGGCGGACGCCGGTGCGTCGCCGCTCTCCGGCGCGGGTTGGTCGTCGCCGCGCCTGCTGCCCATCGCTCGCCCCGAGTTCCAGTAGGCCTGCGCGTGCACGTCGGTCTTGGGAAACCCGAAGTCGTCCCTCAGCCGTTTGCGCAGGACCTTCAGCGAGTTCGCCTCGACGCCCACCCACGCGTACCAGTCCGACCAGTCGCGGTCCTCGATGGCCGCGGCGAGACTCGCCTCGTCGGCGCGGTCCACCCAGCGCAGGCGACGGCGCGGATGCTCGGTGAGCGGGATGCGGTCGTCGTCGGGACTGTGCCGCTCCAGACAGACCTCGACGTCCACGTCGGACGGCAGCACGGCAAGGATGGAGTTGATCGCCGGTATCGATGCGGCGTCGCCGACGAGCAGAAATCCGCGTGGCGCCTCGCCGGGTAGCGCGAACCGCGAAGACCCCAGTGCCACAACGGGGATGGTCATGCCGGGCGCTGCTCTTGCCGCCCACTCGCTCGCCGGGCCCGCGGGCTCGTGGAGGACCACATCGATCGAGAACTCGCCCGCTTCCGGGTCGGCGCTCGCGATCGTGTAGACGCGCTGGAACTCCGTGCGACCGCCCGCGGGGTCGGGAAACCAGAAGCGCAGCCACGCCGTCGGTTCCATGACCACGTCGTCGAACAACGTCGGCGACGACATCGTGATCCGGACACAGTTCGGGGTGACCGGAGAGACGTCCCGGACCGTGGCGAGATGATCCCGGCCGCCGAAACCCTTGAGTAACGCGCCCTGCAGGCCTCGGCTCATCAGCGTCCTCTGCTATCCGAGAACGCTCCCTTTCACCGGAAGCGCTCAATTGGATAGCCTAGCCTAACAAGGCAGCCCGCGGGCCGCGCCGGGGGTCAGCCTTGTTCGGCGTCACCCTGGGCCGCGATCGCGGCGTCGACGTCGAAGGCCTTGACCTGCTGCACGAGATCCTCGAGTGCGGCGGGCGGAAGCGCCCCGGCCTGGTTGAAGACCAGCTTGCCCGGCTTGAAGGCCATCAGGGTCGGGATCGACCGGATGTCGGCCGCCGCGGCGAGCTGCTGCTCGGCTTCGGTGTCGACCTTGGCATGGACGATGTCGGGGTGCTGTTCGGCCGACTTGGCGAATGTCGGCGCGAATGCGCGACACGGACCGCACCACGACGCCCAGAAATCCACCAGCACGATCTCGTTGTCGTTGATGGTGTCGTTGAACTCGGCTGCCGTGATGTCTCTGGTTGTCACAGTTCTCCTAACGCCCGCGTTTCGCTGTGTGTTCCCACTATGTGGTCGACAGAACCCGCCGTGACCCCGTTCGCTCGATCTGGCTGCCTACCGCTTGGATCGCTGTGCGAATATGTACGCCATGCGCACCGAGGTTAGGCAAGGCTACCCTCGTATCAGTCTCGAACCGATCGCCGTCATCGGCGTCGGGTGCCGGGTGGCGGGAGATGTGGGCACGCCCGCCGCGTTGTGGTCCTTCCTCATGGAGGGCCGCAGCCGCGTGCGCGAGATCCCGGAAGAGCGCTGGGAACCCTACCTGCATCGCGACCCGCGCAACGCCGCCGTACTTCGCGAAACCACGAGGTTCGGCACCTTCCTCGATGACTTGGCCGCCTTCGACGCCGAATTCTTCGGGGTGTCGCCGCGCGAGGCGGAGTTGATGGACCCCCAACAGCGGATGGCGCTCGAGGTCAGCTGGGAGGCACTCGAACACGCGGGCATACCGCCCCGGTCCCTTGCCGGCGGCGACACCGCGGTGTTGATGGGAGTGAATTCCGACGACTACGCCAGATTGGTGATGGAGGATCTGCCGGGCATCGAGGCGTGGACGGGCATCGGCACAGCATTGTGCGGGGTCGCGAACCGCATCTCGCACCTGCTCGACCTGCGCGGTCCGAGCATTGCGCTCGATGCGGCCTGCGCGGCGTCGCTGGTGGCTGTGCATCAGGCGTGTCAGATGCTGCGCGCCGGTGAAACCTCGCTGGCGTTGGCGGGCGGGGTCAACGCGCTGATCGGCCCCGGGCTGATACGTGTCCTCGACGAGGCGGGCGCCACCGCGCCAGATGGGCGATGCAAGACATTCGACGCGGGCGCCGACGGCTATGGTCGCGGTGAGGGCGCGGGAGTCGTTGTACTGAAACGTCTTTCGGATGCAGAGCGCGACATCGACCGCGTACTCGCGGTGATCCGCGGCGGTGCGGTCGCCCAGGACGGCCGTACTGTGGGGATCATGTCGCCCAACGGGGACGCGCAGGCCGACATGTTTCGTCGGGCCTGTGCCGCCTCCGGGGTCGCCCCCGCAACGGTCGGCTACGTCGAGGCCCACGGCACCGGAACCCCGACCGGCGACCCCACCGAGGTATCGGCACTTGCCGCGGTCTACGGCGCAGGTCGCACCGACGACGCCCGCTGCCGGATCGGTTCGATCAAACCCAACATCGGACACCTCGAGGGCGGCGCGGGCGTCCTCGGGCTGATCAAAACCGTTCTGGCCCTGCATCACCAGGAGATCCCGCCGACCGCGGGGATCAGAGAACTCAACCCGTGCGTCGACTGGGAGACCAGCGGGCTTCGCGTTCCGACCGCCCCCGAGAAATGGGCGCAGACCGGCGTCCCGCGCCGCGCCGCGGTGTGCAGCTACGGCTACGGCGGCACCATCGCTCACGTTGTCGTCGAAGAGGCTCCCGAAGCACGCCGGCCGGACCGACCCGCTCCGCCGATGCCCGTGATCGTGCCGGTCTCGGCGAAATCGGGTGCGCGGCTGGGGCGGCAGGCCGATGCACTCGCCGATCACCTCCGGGTCACATCCTGTCCGCCGGCCGATGTTGCGGCCACCATGTGGACGCGGCGGACGCACGACGCGGTCCGCGCCGCCGTCGTCGCGGACACGTCCCACCAACTGGTGGCGGGCCTCGACGCACTGGCCCGCGGCGAGACCCCTTCCGGCATGATCACCGGCGCGGTCCGACCGGACTGCCCGAAGGACGCGGTATGGGTGTTCTCCGGCCATGGGTCGCACTGGGCGGGTATGGGGCGTGAGCTCCTCGTGACCGAACCCGCGTTCGCAGATGTCATCGACGAGGTCGACGCTGTGTTCCGCGCCGAGCTCGGTTTCTCTGCACGCGAGGCACTTTCGAGCGGTGATCTCGGCGGCACGGACCGGGTGCAGGCGCTGACCTTCGCCATGCAGGTCGGCCTTGCCGCCGTGCTGCGCGCCCGGGGGGTCGCACCGGCCGCTGTCATCGGCCACTCCGTCGGTGAGGTCGCCGCATGCGTGACTTCCGGAGTATTCGATCTCCGACACGGCGCCACGGTGGCGTCCTACCGGGCGCGTGGCTTCAGATCGGTGCAGGGCGAGGGGGCCATGGTGCTCGTCCGGTTGCCGTTCAGCGCCGTCGAGGATGCGCTCGAGGGCCGCGCCGACGCCGTCGCTGCGATCAGCGCGTCACCGGAATCGACTGTCGTGTCAGGTACTTCCGACGCGGTCTCCGACATCGCCGCGCGGTGGGCCACTCAGGGCATCGAGGTACGCAGAGTGGACACCGATGTGGCCTTTCACAGCCCCGCGATGGATGCGCTCATCGGCGAACTCGCCCGTCTCACCGGCGAATTGCCGCCGTCGCGTCCACCGGCCGTGCCGCTGTACACCACCGCGCTGGACGATCCGCGGTCGTCGGCGGCACGTGATCCCGACTACTGGGTGACGAATCTGCGGGGCCGGGTGCGGTTTGCCGAAGCGGTCGCCGCAGCCGCCGTCGACGGTCATCGGCTGTTCCTCGAAGTGTCCGCCCACCCCGTGGTGTCCCATTCGGTCGCCGAGACGCTGCTGCACGACGGGATCGACGACTTCGCCGTGGTGCCCACCTTGCGCCGTGGCCGGCCGACCGCGCGCAGCCTCGCGCTCGCGCTGGCGTCGCTCTGGTGCCACGGCGTCGACATCGACCATGGGATGGCGTCGTCCGACCGCTGGACCGACCTTCCCGCCACACAGTGGGAACACCACCGCTTCTGGCGGGTCCCGACTCCACCGCCCGCCGGCAGGGGCCTTCATGACACCGCCGGTCATACCCTGCTCGGCGGCCGAACCGTCGTCGCGGGCCGCGCCCGACGGTGCCTCTGGGAGACGAGGCTGGACATGGACACCCGGCCCTACCCCGGCGACCACCCGGTGAAAGGCACCGAAATCGTGCCCGCGGCCGTGCTTTTGAACACATTTCTGGCGGCGGCCGACGACGGCACCCATGTCGCGTCGCAGAAGTGCACCGGCCAGGGGCTCGCCGATGTGCGGCTGCGCACCCCCGTCCCCCCCGGGTACGCGCGCGATGTTCAGGTCGTACTCGACGACCGTGAACTGACACTGTGCTCCCGCAGCGCAGGCGCGACCACCGACTGGCTGACACACACCACCGCCGTCGTGGCCACCCGCGATGACATCGACGAATTGCCGCCCACCGCCGTCGACCTCGACATGGCCCGCGCGCGCTGTGGCGAACAACTGCCGCCGAGCCACGTCGTGGAATCGCTTGCCGCGCTCGGTGTCGCGGCGATGGGCTTCGACTGGCAGGTCACAGACCTCCGACGCAGCGACGATGAGCTGTTCGCGGTCATCGAATCCGAACCGACATCGTGGGCTCCTCTCCTCGACGCGGCGACGTCCACGGCGTCGACGGCCTTCGATCAGCGGCTCCGGATGCCCGCCCGGATCGAACGGCTGTACGTGCACGGCCAGCCGCCCACGGTCGCGGTCGTGCTGGTTCGGCGCAGGCCCGACACCACCGCGACCGACGTCACGATCGCCGACCGGTCGGGGTCGGTGCTGCTGTCCATCGAGGGAATGACGTTCGAGGAACTGGAGAATCCGGGCGGCGGGGGTTCGGTCGGTGACGTGGCGCGGTTGGTGCACCGGGTGAGATGGCATCCGGTGACCGAGATCGACGAGGAGACGCCGACCGGCGTGCTGCTGGTCGGCGGCGACGCAGACCGACTGGGCAGCGCGGTGACATGCCTGACGACCGCGGGCGTGGAGTATGTCGCGGTGGAGGGCGCGGAGGACATCGACGGGGTCATCCCGACCGAACTCGGGGACCGTCCCGTAGTTCTGGTGCTGCCACGCTCGGACGATGCTCCCGAGGCGTCGGTGGATCTGGTGCTGTGCACGCTGCTGCGGTTACGCGACGTCGGTGCGCAGGCCAGGCTGTGGGTGGTGACCACCGGTGTGGCGGACGGGTCGAACATCGGCCATTCGCCGCTGTGGGGGTTGGCCAGGGTGGCAGCCGCCGAATATCCGCAGTTGTGGGGCGGGGCTGTCGATCTCGCCGATGAGGAATTGCCCCTCGGGGTGCTCGGCGCGCTTCACGGCCACGGCGTCGTCTCGTTCCGTCGCGGAGTCCCCCACGTGGCGCGGTTGGCCGCGCCGAACCCGCGATCGACTGCGGGGACACCGGTGCGGTGCACGCCGGGCGGCACGTATGTGATCACCGGCGGCACCGGTGCGCTGGGATTGCGGATGGCGCAACGCCTTGCCGATCTCGGCGCCCGGCGCCTGCTCCTCGTATCGCGGTCGGGCGTGCCGCACCGCTGCGAATGGAACGTCGACCCACGGCCCGATTCGGTTGCGGTGATCTCGGCGTTGGAAGCGCGCGGGGTGTCGGTCCATGTCGCGGCCATGGACATCGCCGCCCCCGACGCCACGGACACGTTGCGCGCGATGCTGCGCGAGCTCCCGCCGGTGCGGGGCGTCATCCATGCTGCTGGGGTGGAAGCCGGTGCGCTACTGGCGAATACGTCGCGTGAAGACATCGTCGCCGCCATGCGCCCGAAAGTACAGGGCACCTTGACGCTGCACCGTGTCTTTCCGCCCGGACAACTCGACTGGATGGTGTTGTTCTCGTCGTGCGGCTACCTGGCGGGTTTCCCCGGACAGGGTGCCTATGCGTGTGCGAATTCGTTCCTCGACGCGATGGCCAGGCACCGTCGCCGTCTCGGTGACCGCACCACCGCCGTCGCGTGGACGGCTTGGCGCGGGCTCGGGATGGGCTCGTCATCGGAGTTCGTCGCCGCACAACTCGATGCGCTCGGCATGGGCACCGTGGCCGCCGATGACGCGATGCGCGCGCTGGACCTGGCGATGCGGGTCGACGATCCGAACGTCGTTGTGCTGCCGGTGCTTCCGGCCGCCGCCAACGTTGCGATCCTGGCCGATGTCGCCCCGGAGGAGGACCTCGACGAAGAACCGCAGGCAGGTGACCTCGACCCCGAATCGATCGCCCGTCAGGTCGTCGTGGCGGTCGCCGGACAACTCGGCCTGCGCGAGTCCGACGTGCATCCCGACCTGCCGCTCGTCGAACTCGGCATCGACTCGATCATGACGGTGCGGTTGCGCAGGCAGCTGGAGAAGCAGACCGGACTGTCGCTACCGCCGACCCTGCTGTGGGAACACCCCACGGCAGCGGCGGTCACCGCGAGGCTGGCCGAGATGCTGGGTCTGGCGCGGCAGCCCGCCGGATGACTTCGACGATCTTCTTCTTGTCGACCTTGCCTACCGCCGTCGTCGGCAGCGACGACATCGGCACCGCGACGTCCGGGCGCGCGTGTTTGGACGCACCGCGCTCGTCGAGGAACGCGTTGAGATCGGCGAGTCCGACCGGTGCTCCCCGGAAAACTATTGCGGCGCAGATCTTCTCACCGAGATACTCGTCGGGCAGTGCGACCACTGCGGCCGCGTAGACACCCGGGTGAATCAGCAGGTGGTCCTCCAGGTCCGTCGCCGACACCGTCTCACCCCCGCGGTGGATGACGTCCTTGATGCGGCCCGTCACCTCCACATAGCCGGCCCGGGCACCGTCGGTGAAGATGCGCACCCGGTCGCCCGTGCGGTAAAAGCCGTCCGGGCTGAAGGACCGCGCGTTGGCCTCGTCGGCCCGGTAGTAGCCGTTGATCGTGTACGGGCCGCGCACCAAGAGTTCCCCCTCCTGTCCCGGTGCGACCGGCTCACCGGCCTCGTCGACGACCCGCATCTCGTCGAGTGGCGACATCGGCCTGCCCTGCGTGTTCTCCACGACGTCAACGGGATCGCACGGCCGGGTGAAGTTGAGCATGCCCTCGGCCATCCCGAATATCTGCTGCACTCCTTCGGTCAGCCCGACACGGATGTAGCGCGCCTCCTCCGGTGACATCCGCGAGCCGCCGACCTGCACCAGTCGCAGCGACGTCGGCGCTACCGGCTCCCATTCGCACGCCTGGGTCCAGAGCTTGGCCAGCGCATTGACCAGTGCCGTCACGGTCACCCGATGTCGGACGATCAGCGGAAAGGCCGACTCGGGACTCGGATCGTCGGTGAAGACGACGGTCGCGCCGACGGTCATCGACCCGAGCAGACCCGGGCAGGCGAACGGAAAGTTGTGTCCCGCGGGCAGCACCACCAGATAGACGTCGTCGTGGACGAGTTCGCACGCCCGCGCACTGGCCATGGCGTTGTAGACGTAGTCGTCATGCGTGCGCGCGATCAGCTTGGGCAGTCCGGTGGTGCCACCGGAGACCAGCAGCACTGCGGGCGATCCCGCGTCGACCTGCGACAGATCAGGCGGCGCTGCGTCACTGGAATCGGCGAGTGCCGACCAGGATTCGAAGCCGCCGGGTTCGCCGTCGACGTACACGTGGCGCAGGGCGGGACGGGCCTCGACGAGCTGGGCGGCCAGCGCACGGTGGTCGAATCCGCCTGCGTTGTCGGCGGTCACGATACCGACTGCACCGCTGACGTCGGCGAAGTGGCCGAGTTCGGCCGCGCGGTGACCCGGCAGACACAGCACCGGGACAGCCCCGGCGCGCAGCAGTGCGAACGCCGCGACCGCGAACTCCCGCGAGTTCGGCAACTGGAGCAGGATCCGGTCGCCGGGGGCGATTCCGCGCGCCGCGAGTCCTGCGGCAATTCGGTTCGCGCGCTCGTCGAGTTCGGCGAAGGTGAACGCTCCGTCGGCATCGATCACCGCCGCCTTCTCCGGCCAAGACCGCGCCGCCTCGCCGAGAATGGTGTCGACCCGCCTACCCCGCCAGTACCCGGCGCGCCGGTAGACGGCCGCGCGGTCGTCGGGAAACGGCACGAAGCCGTGGAGGAGATCGCTCATCGCCGAATAATATAGGCTAGCCTTCGCAAAGTTAGGGCGTCCTAATTGGAGGTTTCTGCGGTGAGCGACGCTTCGACGAACGTGGCGAACGTTCGAGACGAGGTTGCCGAACTGCTCGGCGTGGCACCGGAGGACCTCGATCCCGACGCCGATCTGATCGCGTCCGGCCTGGACTCCATCAGGATGATGTCGCTGTCGGGCCGCTGGCGCAGACAGGGCATCGATGTCGGCTTCGCCGCACTCGCCGAGAAACCCACCGTGCGCGCCTGGACCCGGCTACTCGGCGACCCGACGAGCCCCGACGCGCCCTCGCACCCCGCGAAACCTGTCCCCGACGACGATCCCGGCGCCCCGTTCCCGTTGGCCCCGATGCAGCACGCGATGTGGGTGGGCCGCCAGGACGACCAACAACTGGGCGGCGTCTCGTCGCACCTCTATGTCGAACTCGACGGCGCCGACGTCGACCCGGAGCGCCTTCGCGCCGCGGCCGCGAAACTCGCCGCGCGCCACCCGATGTTGCGTGTCGAGATCCTCTCCGACGGCACCCAGCGCATCGGAGAGCGCGAGCTCGGTGTCCGTGTGCACGACCTGCGCGATCGGACCCTCGACGACGCGCATCAGCGGCTCGAGCAGATCCGCGAAGAGAAGTCGCATCAGCGGCTGGACGGGCAGGTGCTGGAGATCTCGGTATCCCTGCTGCCGGGCGGCGACACCCGCCTGCACGTCGATCTGGACATGGCGGCGGCCGACGCGATCAGCTACCGAAACCTCATGGCCGACCTGGCGGCCCTCTATCAGGGTCTCGACCTGCCCGCGCTCGAGTACACCTACCGGGAATACCGGGCCCGGCTGACGGCGTCGACGCCGCCGCCGTCGGCCGAGGACGTGGCTTGGTGGGCCGAGCGGATTCCTGAGCTACCGGAACCGCCCGCGCTGCCGTTGATCCCGCTGTCCGAGCAGAATGATCCGCTGCGCAGCGAGCGGCTCTGGCATGTCTTCGACGTACCGACCCGAAACGCATTGTTCGCCGCGGCACACCGACGCGGCATCACCCCCGCGATGGCCATCGGCGCGTCCTACGCCAATGCCCTCGCCCACTGGTCGACCAACCGGCGCTTCCTGCTCAACCTGCCGATGTTCGGCCGCGAGCAATACCATCCGGACGTCGAGAAGCTGGTCGGCGACTTCACGTCGTCGTTGCTGCTCGATGTCGATCTGCGGGACGCCGAAACACCGGCCACACGTGCCCGCGCCATGCAGGATGTTCTGCACGCCACCGCAAAACACGCCAGCGTCTCCGGGCTCGACGTGCTGCGTGACATGAGTCGCCTGCGCGGCACCCAGACGCTGGCTCCGATCGTCTACACCAGCGCGCTCGGCCTCGGCGACCTGTTCGCGGGCGATGTCACCGAACAGTTCGGCTCGCCGGTGTGGACCATATCGCAGGGTCCCCAGGTGCTGATCGACGCACAGGCGACGCCGCTCACCGACGGCCTGATGATCAACTGGGACGTCCGCGTCGCGTCGTTCCCGTCAGGCCTCCCCCAAGCCATGTTCGACTACCACATCGCCGAACTGACCCGGCTGGCCACCGACGATGCGAGCTGGGACGCGGCCGATCCGCCTGCGGTGTCGCAGAGCTCGGCGGCTGTTCGCGAGGCCCATAACTCGACACACACCGCACCGAGCGGAGATACGTTGGTGGACGGGTTCTTCCGTAACACCGCTGCCGATCCCGACGCGATCGCCGTCATCAGCGGCCAGGAGACGCTGACTTATGCCCAGCTGCTCGACAAGGTGCTGTCGATCGCGGCGGCGCTGCAGTCGCGCGGCGTCGCCAACGGCGAGGTGGTGGCGGTCCTCGGCCCCAAGACCGCCGAACAGGTTCCCGCGCTGCTCGCCATCCACGCCGTCGGAGCGGC
Organism: Actinomycetes bacterium; assembly: GCA_023415515.1. Classification (GTDB taxonomy): domain Bacteria; phylum Actinomycetota; class Actinomycetes; order Mycobacteriales; family Mycobacteriaceae; genus Mycobacterium. The sequence goes on along the minus strand of JAEZKH010000004.1, from coordinate 3,768 downwards.
CTATCTGCCGATCGGCTTCGATCAGCCCGCCGACCGCGCGGCGCGGATCCTCGAATCCGGAGATGTCAGTTTCGCGCTCTTCACCGGCACCGACGAACCCGATCATCGCGTGCCGTCGCTGACGGTCGCCGACGCCGAACTCATCGGTGACCCAGCCCTTTTCGTGTCAGTGGACGTGGAGCCGCAGGATCTGGCCTACGTGCTGTTCACCTCGGGGTCGACGGGTTCACCCAAGGGCGTCGAAGTGACTCACGACGCCGCGATCAACACCGTGGAGTTCATCAACGCCCACTTCGACATCGGACCGGCCGACCGCTGTCTGGCGCTGTCCACACTCGAAGGCGACCTGTCGGTGCTCGATGTGTTCGGCATGCTGGCCGCAGGCGGATCGATCGTCGTCGTCGACGAATGCCACCGCCGCGACCCCGACAACTGGGCCGGGCTCATCGACCGTCATTCGGTGACGGTGCTGCACTGGATGCCGGGTTGGCTTCAGATGCTGCTCGACGTCGGAACAGGACGGTTGTCGTCGGTACGGGTGGTTCCCACGGGCGGCGACTGGGTGAAATCCGACATGGTCCGCCGCCTGGTCGCCGAGGCGCCGGGCGTCCGGTTCGCCGGACTCGGCGGCGCCACCGAGACCGCCATTCACAACACGATCTGCGATGTCACCGAACCACCCGCGCAGTGGACCGCGGTACCGTTCGGAATCCCGCTGCCCAACAACGCATGCCGTGTAGTCGATGTCAACGGCGCCGATTGCCCCGACTGGGTGCCCGGCGAACTGTGGGGCGGCGGGCGCGGCATCGCACGCGGCTATCGCGGCAGACCCGATCTCACCGCTGAACGTTTCGTCGAATACGCGGGCCGCAGGTGGTACCGCACCGGGGACCTGGTCCGGTACCGCCCGGACGGCACGCTCGAATTCGTCGGGCGCGCCGACCACCGCGTCAAGATCAGCGGCTACCGGGTCGAACTCGGCGATGTCGAATCCGCGCTGCGGCGGGTACCGAGGATCGTCGCGGCAGTCGCGGCTGTCACCAAAGCTGCAGGCGACCGCGACGTGCTCGCCGCGCTCGTCCAGCCGACCGACTCCGAGCTCACCGCAACCGACGTCACCACCACCATGGCAGATTTCGTTGCGCCGCACATGATTCCGCAGCGAATCGTCTTCACCGACCGGATCCCCTACACGGTCGGCGGGAAGATCGACCGCCGGGCGGTGATGCAGGCGCTTGCGGATCGCGACGAAACGCCGGAGCGGGTGGACCGGGCACCGTCGACACCGCTGGAGCGGGCCATCGCGGCGTTGGTGAGCCATGTGCTCGGGCGTTCCGGCTTCGGAGTGGACGACGACTTCTTCGCTCTCGGTGGCGATTCGGTGCAGGCGACGACGTTGGTCGCCGCTGTCCGGGAATGGTTGGACACCCCGACGGTGATGCTGTCCGATGTCTTCGCGACCAGAACGGTGGCGGCGCTCGCCGACCGGTTGTGCGCCCGCGAACCGGACGGCGACCGGCTCGATCAGGTCGCACAGATGTACCTGGAGGTCGCGAGCATGGACGACGCCGAGCTCGCAGCGCAACTGGACACATCAGTCCGCTTGTAACGCCTCCCGCAGGCTACGCGGCCGCATGTCGGACCAGTTGCGTTCGACGTAGTCGAGGCAGCTGGATCGATCGCCGACGCCGAAAACGACCCGCCAGCCGTCGGGCACGTCTGCGAACGCGGGCCACAGGCTGTACTGCTGTTCGTCGTTGACGAGCACGTAGAAGGTGCCGTCTTCGTCATCGAACGGGTTGGTGGACATCGATTCTCCTTGTCATCGCTAGGTCGGGCGCACCGATGTCGGCACCGAGGATCCGGTCCGACAGCAGCCCAAGACAACTCAGGTTCGGAAAACCCGGGCCCTGGGTGAGCGCCGCGAGATTGGGCAGGAACAGTTTGGGAAACACGCCGTCGACGGCGAGGTCGTGGCCGATCGACTCCTCGAGTCGCGCCGCGGTGAGCGGCCCGCCGAGACGAAGTTCGATGAGGTCGCGGGCGTCCTGCCCGAGCACGTCCAGGAACCACGACGGGTCGGCGCCGGAGCCGTCGACGACGAGGTCGAAACCGTGCACCGTGTCGAGCCGCTCGCCGCTGCGTGTCGACCACAGCGTCAGCCTTATCCCGTCGGCCCTGTCCACCGCGTGGGCCACGCGTCCACGCAGGTGGCGGATGCGGTCGTCGGCGAGCAGCGCCTGCTGAACCTGCCCGGAGAAGACCCCGCGATCGGTGCGCGCCAATGCATCCCGCCGTTCCGCGAGCGGCAGGGTGTCCCAGTCGGTGGGATCGGAGAACAACTTGTTCTCGAAGAAGCTCTCGCCCCTGGTGAACAGCGTGACCTGTGGCGAGATCACCGTGATCGCCGAAACCCGGTGGCGGAAGAGCTCTTCCAACATGGTGGCCGCGGTCTCGCCGCCACCGATGACGGCCACCCGCTCGGCGGTGATGCGACCATGTGCCGCGGCGCGCCGCCAGAACTCGGCGATCGACCACACTCGCGGATTGCCCGGCAGCACCGAGCGTTCCGGCTGCCCGGGCCCCGTGACGACGACCGCGTCCGCTGCCACGGCGGACCGGCCGGTTTCGACGATCCACTGACCGTCGGCCACCGCGATACGGCGGACCTCCTCACGGATGACGGGCAGCGCTATGTCGGTGGCCACCCATCGGAGGTATTCGGCCCATCGCCGGTGGGTGGGCGCCGGGCGGCCTCGGTCGACCCATTCGGCGAACTGGTTGGTGGCCACCAGATACGACTGCCAGCTGCGGCGCAGCATCGCCTCGTTCAGCTCGGCATTGCGGCCTGGCGCAAGGACGGAACGGTAGGGAAAACCGACGTCCTTCTCCGGGCTGGTGCCGAGGCGGTGCAGACCGTCGGTCCAGCCGCCGCACGCCTGCCAGTTCGCGGCGACGTCAGCGCGTTCGACGGCGACTATGTCGGGTGCGTCGGCACCGATCTCGCGCAGCGCGTGCGCCTTGGCGGCGATCGCCACCGCTTTGGCGCCCGCCCCGACGACGGCGATCCGCCGGGTCATTCGGTCACCTCGGCCGCCAGGGCGCGCAGGGATTCGTGCCAGAAGCTCTGCAACTCTTCGACCTCGGCTGCTGTCAGGATCGAAGGCAATGTGCGCCACTGCACCACCAGTCGGGGTGGACCGTCGAGCCGCATCACCCCGGCGCTCACCGTGAGCTCATGCCGCACCACGAGGTTGGGCTCGGGGATCATCGGAGCGGTGGCCGACAGTTCTTCAGCGAACCGCAACTGGCCGGTGTTGCCGATGTCGACGCGACCCAGATAATTCAGAAGCACCTGCGGCTCTCGAAGTGCCCGCAGATGCTCAGCGGTGTCCTCGCGCAGATATCGCAGCAGGCCGTAGTCGATCCCCGCGCCGGGAATCGCCGTCATGCGGGCAGCCACGGCGGCGACCGTGGCGTCGGCAGCCACGCGCAGCGGGTAAATCGTGGTGAAAAGCCCCGCGGTCTCGGAGGTGTCGGCGCCCGGCATCACCGTATCCGCGCGGCCGTGCCCCTCGATCGCCACCAACGGCTGAGTACGGGGCTGTCCGTTGCGGATCCGCCACCGCGACAGGCACCGCGCCGTCGCGGCGATCAGGAAATGGTGCATCGGCGTGCCCGCCCGCAGCAGGGCGCCCGTGACGTCGGCGTCGGCGACGGTCACCGTCGCCGCGAGGTCTCCTGCGCGGTCCGTGGACGGATCGACCC
>JAEZKH010000002.1 GCA_023415515.1 Actinomycetes bacterium | reverse complement strand
GTTCGCGCACCGTGGCCGTCGCGGAGTCCGACAGCGGTGTCGGGGCGGGGTTGACCTCGATCACGGGAATGCCATTGGCCAGCGCCAGTTCGGGCAGGCCTGCCGCGGGATACACGATCGACGACGTGCCGACCACGATCACCAGGTCGGAATTTACGACCGCGTCGACCGACTTCTGCCACGCGGTGTCGGGCAGTGGCTCGCCGAACCACACCACATTGGGCCTGATCAAACCGTCGCACGAGCACCGCGGCGGGGTCACCGCCTCGATAGGTTCCGGCATGTCCGGCAGATCTCCCTGATACTCGCCTTGGCAACGGTCACAACGGAATTCGAAGAGGCTGCCGTGCAGGTGATAGACCTGCCTACTCCCTGCGCGTTCGTGCAGATTGTCGACGTTCTGGGTGACGACGTGTACGTCGGCGTAGTCCTGCCAGGCCGCGACGGCGCGATGGCCGTCGTTCGGCTGCACCGACTGCATGATGTAGTGCCGCCACAGGTACCAGGCCCACACCTTCTCCGGGTGCCGCTGCCAGCCCTCGCTGCTCGAAATCTCGTACGGGTCGACTTTCGCCCATAATCCTGTCTCGACGTCGCGAAACGTGGGGACCCCGCTCTCGGCGGAGATGCCCGCACCGCTCAGCACCGTCAACTGCACCTCTCCAAACTATCGCGGAATGGGCAATACTGAACACGTGACCGATTTGGGGGAATGGGTTCAAGCCGATCCGCACGCAAACAAACCATTGTTCGACCAGCTCAGGGGTCAGATCATCGAGGGGATACGGAGCGGGCGGCTACCACCGGGAACGCGATTGCCGACCGTGCGCGACCTGGCGGCGACGCTGAACATGGCGGTCAACACCGTGGCCAGGGCCTACCGGGAGCTCGAGTCGGCGGGGATCGTCGAAACCCGAGGGCGGTTCGGCACTTTCGTTGCCCGCACCGATCCTGCCGACGCCGCGATGGCGACCGCCGCGCACACCTATGCAACGGCGGCCAAGGCTCTCGGGGTCGACAAGGACGAGGCGCTCAAATACGTCGAGGCGGCTTTCGGCTAGCGCTATCCGAATTCGAGCAGGGTGTACACCGGCCGAACGGGGTCGAGCAGCGGGAGTCGTTGAAGCGTCCACATCAGCCCGTTGAACACTTTGCCGCGAGCCGGCACCATCGGCAGATCATGCACTGCGCGCACGCCGGGAATCGTGTTCGCCAGGTTTGCCACATCGGACGGCGACAGCGTGAACGGCATCGGTGGCACCCGGTACCGCAGCGATACCCGCGAGCCGCGACGTATCCACCAAGCGAACAACACCGGCGGAAGGTCGAACATCAGCTGACCGCCGGGAAATCGCTTGGCGCATTCGGTGATCAGGCCGAGTGCTTCTTGGGGCTGCAGGTACATCAACAGACCCTCGGCGGTGATGAACACGCCGTTGGCGGGGTCCACCCGGTCCATCCAGCTGTAGTCCAGCGCGGACTGCGCGATCATCGTCACCCGGTCCGACGGCGGCAGCAGCTGTTCGCGCAGCTCAATGATCGGCGGCAGATCGACTGTGAGCCAACGGAACTGGTCGCCGGCGCCGGAGGCGTCGAGTCGATAGAAGCTGGTCTGCAGGCCTTCGGCGAGCGCCACCACCGTCGCTGACGGATGATCGGCGAGGTAGCGGCGGGTGTACTTGTCGAAGGTCAGCGCCCGCAGGGCCATGTCCTGGCGACGGGTGAAGCCGAACTTGCGGAAGTCGAAATCGATTTCGTCGACCAGCTTGATCGCCATCGGATCATCGATGATCGAGTCGGGCCGCCGCGCCTCGGTAGCCCGCACCAGCAGCGTCAACAGTGCGGTTTCGGACACGCCGCTCAGGACCGAACCGTCGGCCTTACTCATTTGAGCACCTTGTCGATCGTCCGGAGGTTGCGCGTCGTGGTCGACGACTTGTAGCGCTTCTTGCCCATTGTCTTGCCGATCGTGGTGTCCAGGGTGCCCTTGTTGGGCACCTGCCAGTAGATGACGCCGTCACCGCGTTCGATCTTCTCGTCCTTGCCCGTGTCCTCGGCGAGGGCCGCCAGTTCTTCGAGCACATCGGCATCGGTCACGAACGTGACGTAGCTGTGGTGGCCCTCGACCTCGCGCGCGAAGGGGAAGCCGTCCGATATCGCCTTTACGGTGTCGATGTCATACGCCAATACCCAGGCGTCGTATCCGAATTCGTCGCGTAGCGCCTTCTCCGCCTTCTTGCGGACCGCGTCGACTCCGGATTTACTCTCCAACAACACATTTCCGGTGGCCAATACGGTCTTCACGTTGGTGAACCCGGCGTTCTCCAGCGCTGCGGCCACCTCAGCCATCTTGAGGTTGACGCCACCGACGTTCACCCCGCGCAGGAACGCGGCGTACCGCGTCATCGGTCGAACTCCAACAGGGTGATGCTCGGTCGGTAGCGGCTCAGCAGACCTCGGTCGAAGATCCGCCACCCGATGATCTTGAACATGCCACGGCCTTTCGGGTAGTTGACGTCGCGCGCGCTGCGAACGCGGGGAATGCGGTCGGCCAACGCCATACTCTCCTCGCGCGTCATCGCGAACGGCATCGGCGGCGTGAGGTAGCGGTCGGACAGTTTGAGGCCCTTGAGCGTCTTACGACTGAAGAACGGCGGGATGTTGTCGAATATCATCTGACCGCCGGGAAACCGGGCCGCGCACGCGCGGATCAGGTCGAGCGCATCGTCGGGATCCAGGTACATGAGCAGGCCCTCGGCGGTGATGAATACACCGTGGGACTGGTCCACGCTGTCCATCCAGCTGTGGTCGAGGGCGGATTGCGCGAGTGGAACCATCCGGTCGTCCTGCGGTAGCAGTTGTGCGCGCAGCGCCATCACGGGCGGCAGATCGATGGAATACCAGGTCAATTCGTCGGCACAGCCCACGGCCTGCAGCCGCCAGAAGCTGGTTTGCAGACCTTCGGCGAGGGCCACCACCGACGCCTTGGGATGCGATTGAAGGTAATGCTTCGCCTCCCGGTCGAACGCCGCGGCCCGCAGCGCATGCGACTGGTTGGGCGCACCGAACTTGAGGTAGTCGTAGGCGATCGCTTCGTACAGGTCGACGGCCAACGGATCCCGGATGACCCCGTCGGGCCGGTTGGCCTCGGAGGCGCGGAAATGCAGGGTCCACAGCGTCGTCGCCGATACGCCTTCGAGAGTGTCGCCGCTGATTGCCGCCATGGGGCCCATAGTAGGGACGCCCTGCCAATCGCGGCCGGTCCCGCTGCGGCGGACGTAGGCTCGGGGGATGGTGCGACAGGTGTTCGACGACAAGTTGCTCGCAGTGATCAGCAACAACTCGCTGGGCGTGCTTGCCACCATCAAACGCGACGGAAGGCCGCAGCTGTCCAACGTGTCGTATCACTTCGATCCGCGAGCTCAGACGATTCAGGCGTCGATCACCGAACCGCGCGCAAAAACCCGCAACCTGCGCCGCGACGCGCGGGCATCGCTGCATGTCAGCTGCGATGACGGCTGGTCGTATGCGGTGGCCGAGGGCGAGGCCGTCCTCACGCCTCCTGCTGCCGCCGTGGACGACGACACCGTCGAGGGGCTCGTCGCGCTCTACCGCGAGATCTCCGGTGAGCATCCCGACTGGGACGACTACCGGCGGGCCATGGTCGACGACCGTCGGGTCCTGATGACGCTGCCGATCTCGCACCTGTACGGGATGCCGCCAGGGAAGCGCTGACTGTTCGCGTCGCCGGAAAGGTCGCGACGACCCGTCGCGCCTGACGCTAGGCTGCGGCTATGGCTGATTCACCGGAAGACGACACGAAGCGGAAGTTCCGGGAGGCGCTGGAGAAGAAGAAGGCGAAGGCCGGCGGCGGAGCCGAGCACCGCGACGGCGGCAACAAGCAACCACGGGCGCACGGACCCCTGGAGAACAGGCGGGAGTTCCGCCGCAAGAGCGGTTAGCGCGACTCGGCCGTGCCGGCCGGGTGAATCGCGGGACGGACCCGCTGCGCGGGCACCCGCGGATCGTGGGCCAGAAATCGGGCCCCGACCAGCGCGGCGAGCATCACTGCGACGCAGTAGATGCCAGCGTCCTTCAGGCCCCAACCGACCGAGGCCAGCGTCGCCGCGCCCGCTGCACACAGCAGGAGACCCACCGCGGCGCTGCGAGCTCCCGGCGCGGCCACGTAGCCGCCGTCCCACAACGGCAGCGGGTTGTTCTCCAGCGGGCGCAGGAAGACGAACGCCACCGCGACGAGTCCGGCCATGATCGCCAGTTGCAGGGCGCTGAGCACGACAAAGCCCGGCGCGCCCGCGGAGCGCGGATGCCCGAGGTAGTCGAACACCAGATGCACGCCAAGCAGCAGCGGGATGTGCCACAGGTAGAGCGTCATCGCCCCGGAGTTGCCGATGGCCGCCAGCCACCACACACGCGGCCGCCGCGCCCAGCGGGCGATCGCAGGCGCAGCGGCTATCGCCAAAGCGCACATCATGATTGCGTGGCCGGCCAGTAGCAGTGACGGCGGCGTCATGTTCTTCAGCTGCTGGGTCTCGATGCCGACGAGGCTGAGCTCGTAGGGGCCGACCCACATCAGCAGCAGGTTGACGACGAACATCGCGGCCCCGAGCAGCAACGCCGCACGGCCCGCGAGCAGATGTCTGCGGTAGGCGACGCCGAGCATGCCGGGAATCAGCCACGCGACCAGGTTCAGATAGCCGAGGGGCGCAGGCACGTCGGTGTTGATCCGGATCGCATCGATCACCGCGACGAACGCGTAGGTACCCGCGACTGCGGCGGCAACGTGCGCCGTCGCGGTGATCCGCGACAGCAGCGGAACCGCGGCGAGCACGAGCACATACGCGCCGAGGAACCACAGCAACTGAATCGAGATGCCCGCGACGGGTTCGTAGACGTGCTCGGGCAGGAAGTAGCGCAGGATGGCCAGTGCGGAAATCCAGAATGCCAGGTAGTAGAACACCGGCCGGTAGAGCCTGGTGCAGCGGCGCATGAGCCAGTTGCCCCAGCTGTCACCGGGTGCCATGGGGGCACTGTTGACGCAGGCCGCGACACCCGCGAAGAAGAACAGCGGCATGATCTGGAACACCCAGGTCAGCGCCTGGAAGACGACGGACTCGGTGAGCAGGTTGCTCCAGATGAACACTTCGTCGTCGATGGTGCTCGTCGCCATGACGGTGTGCCCGATGACCACGGCCAACAGCGACACGATCCGGATGACGTCGACTGCGCGGTCACGCGTGGCGGGGGTGTTCGCCTCGACCTCGGCCGGGCTCGGGAAGGCGACGGCTGTGGTGATCATGCCGCAAATCTAGGCATGACCTGCGGCCCACCGGCTGAGTAGAAGCACTCAGATCTCCGCGGTTCACGCCGAAGCGTGGTTCCGTGCTCCTCGTCGATGTGGGTGGTCACGCCGGTGGCGACGATGGTGCGCGTCGCGTCGACGGAGGCGTACGTCCAGAAGATCCGCATTTCCTCGGTATCCGAGGCGTTCTGGAAGAAGTGGTGTACGCCGGCCGGTATGAACGAGGTGTCGCCGACACCGACGCGGTGTGCGACCCCGTCGATGTGTGCGATCGCCTCGCCATGCAACAGGATCACGCTCTCGTCGCAGTTGTGGAAGTGCTCGGCGATCGCTGCGCCCGGCCCAAACCTGGTGATGCCGTTGAGGAAATCCTTCGAACCGACCAACTGCGACACCAGCGGGATCGTGCTCGCGCCGCCGCCGCGTTCACGCGGGGTGATCTCGGCAGGCCGCAGGACGACGCCGCCCCGGTCTGCCATCAGACCTGGCCGCCGGTCAACGCGAGCAGCTGTCGGGTGCGCGCCTTGGCCAGATCGCAGTATGTCCGTGCGGCCGTCCGGGCACCGTCGACCTCACCGCTCTCCAGCGCGACGAGCAGGTCACGCTGCACGGCGAGAAACGCATGCGACGACTGCGCGGGCGTACCGAAGCTGCGCGCCATCACGTTCTTGATGCTCAGCGAGCCGAATGCGGCGACGAGCACCGGATTGCCCGACAGCGCCACGATCGCCTCGTGGAAGGCGTAGTTGGCGTCCAGATAGGCGTGGAAGTGACGCCGCTGGCAGGGTGGCCGACTACGTGGCGGAACAGGTCCGCGTCGACCGACTCCGCGGTGTGCACGTAGTCCTGCGTCATGACCGATCTCCCGTAGTTGCGTTCTGGCAGCTCAATTGAACGACGGCGTCGGGGTGCAAACACTCACGGAATGCGACACACACGGGCGTGAACTTCATGTCCTCAGACAATGTGTTGCCGCCGCGGCCTCAATTGACTGGATGGCGTGATCAATGCAGCCGTCGTTGGATTGGGATGGTGGGGCCCACACTGCCGTGCGCCGTGAATGTGTGCGCGCGGGTCTCCCGGGCTACGACATGGACCTACAGGGTGGCCGGCCGACGCGTTTCGCGGGCGATGATCGCCAGCAGACAGATCATTGCCAGCGTCGCCACCGCGATGGCGAACGAAATGCCTGAGGTCTGCAGTCCCCACGCCCTGGCGGCGAGACCGTCACCGATCACCGGCAACGAGATCGCGATGTAGGCGACGACGAAATAAGTGGAGTTGACTTCTGCGCGGCGGTCGGGCGGGGTGCTCTCCGAGATCGCTGCGAGGCCTCTGCCGAAGCTGACGCCTTGGCCGATGCCGGAGATCGTGGCTGCGGCAATGAGCCAGGCCAGCGACGAGAAGTGCAGCGC
>JAEZKH010000097.1 GCA_023415515.1 Actinomycetes bacterium | reverse complement strand
TCGAGCACGCACAGCGGGTGATGGAACAGCTCAGGTCTCTTCCCGTGCCTGTCATCGCGGCGGTGGAAGGCGGCGCGGTGGGCCTGGGATGGAGCCTTGCGCTGTCGTGCGACCTCGTGGTGGCCGCATCCGACGCCTTCTTCAGTGCACCGTTCGTCTCCCGGGCAGTGGTGCCCGACGGCGGGCTTGCCTGGCGGCTGACGCAGCAGCTGGGCAGGCACCGGGCCACGTCGCTGCTGTTGCGGGGGACGCGAATGAGTGCGGCCGAGGCGCGGGACGCCGGTCTGGTGACCGACGTCGTCGGCCCGGGTTGCGCCGTTGACCGCGCCGTGGCCGTCGCGCGCGAGCTCGCGGAGTCCGATGCGGGGGCAGTGGAGATGACCAAACGGCTGATCAATTCGGCCGAAGCGGCGCAGCTCGCAGGCTTCCATCCACTCGAGCTCGCGATGGCAACGGTCGCCCAGCAGCGTTCGGCTAGCGCGGAAGCCCGAGACCGCTGGTAGAGATCAGGTCACGCTGAATCTCGCTGGTGCCACCGCCGATCGTGTGCAGCAGCGACAGCAATAGACCTTCGGAGAAGTGGCCGTGCAGCAGCGCGTCCGGGTCATCGGGCATCAGAGCACCTGCGGGACCGAGGATCTGGGCGCCCAGTTGGCGAAGCTCTGCGGTCAGCTCGGAATGGTAGAGCTTGGAAAGCGAAGGAAGCGCGGGGTCCAGCGCACCGGCGGCCTGGAGATGGGCCACCCGGTAGGAGAGGATGCGACCGACCTCCACCCGTTCCACGGCACGTGCCAATGCGATCCGGTTCACCGGGTCGGCGAGCGGGTCGTGGGCCGACCCGCGCTGTGCGTGGCACCAGTCGACGAGCTCGTCCAGGTAGCGTTGCGCCTGGGCGGCCCGCGTGACATTCGAGCGTTCGGCATTCAGCAGGGCCTTGGCCACCGTCCAGCCCTCGCCCTCGGGGCCGACCAGGTTCGCCGCGGGTACCCGGACACCGTCAAAGAACTCCTCTGCGAACGTGGGATATCCGGTCATCGATCGAATCGGCCGCCGGGTCACGCCAGGGCTGGACAGGTCGACGAGGAAGAACGAGATGCCGTTCTGCCGCTTGTCCACGACCGGTGAGGTGCGTGCCAGCACGAATATCCAGTCGGCCAGCATGCCGTTGCTGGTCCACGTCTTCTGGCCGTCGAGGACGTAGTAGTCGCCATCGCGTCGTGCGGTCATCTTGAGCGCGGCCAGATCCGAGCCCGCTTCCGGCTCGGAGTATCCCTGAGCCCACATCCGTTCGGAACGCGCGATCGCGGGTAGGTGCTCGCTTTTCTGTTCTGCTGTGCCGAACCGGAACAGCACCGGGGCAAGCATGTTCACGCCGTTGGTGTTCACCAGCGGGGCGCCGGCATAAGCGAGCTCCTCGCGGATCACAACCTGCTCGACGAGGCCGAGGCCGCCGCCTTCGTATTCGGCCGGCCAATGCGGCACGAACCAGCCTTTGGCGTGCAGCTCGCGGCAAAACGCCACGGCACGGTCATGCGCGGCGCGCGGCAGATAGTCCGGGTTGGCGGCAGTGCGGCGGAACTCCTCGCCCAGGTTGGCGTCGAGCCACGTTCGCACCTCGGCTCGCAACCGCTCGACGGGTTCACCCCCGCCGAATCGGACGATCGGCCGCAGCGGCACAGCTCAGACCCGATCGGCGGGCTTGGCGGCCTTCTTCATCAGCTCGCGCATGTACTCCTGGAACTCGCGCGAGCCCGTGACGACGGCCTGCAGATCATTGCTCGCCTGCTGGTGCGTCCGGAATCCCATGCCCTCCCAGGCTCGTAGGACACCCGCCTTGGTCGCCTGCAACGTGATCAACGGAGCCTTGGCGATCCTGGCGGCGAGTTCCTCCACCGTGGACTCCAGTTCGTCGGCCGGGACGACCCTGTTCACCAGGCCGAACTCCAGCGCCTGGTCGGCGGTGATCTTCTGTGCCGTGTAGAGGTACTCCGCCGCGCGCTTGTAGTTCATGAAAACCCACGGCTCGAACATCGTCTCGGATCCAGGAAGGCCGAAGCCGGGAACCAGCGGCATCTGGAACCATGCGTCATCCGAACAGACGGTGATTTCGGGAAGCAGAGCCCACGTGGTTCCGCCGCCGATGGCGTAGCCGTGCACCTGCGCGATGAGCGGCTTCGGAAACTCCCAGAGCTTGAGCACCGGCCACAGGAACAACTGGGCCGCCGACCGCCACACCTTGCCGGACGCGTCGATTTCGGCCTTGAACTCCGGATAGCTGCCGTCGGGCACATGTCCGGAACAGAAACCCTTGCCGTTCGCCTTGAGGATGACGACCTTGATCTCGTAGTCGTACTGCGCGTCATCGAGGGCCTCGTTGACGCTGTGGACCATCTGCGATGTCTGGGCGTTGGCGCGCTCCGGATTGTTCAGGATGATCCGGGCGATCGGACCGTCCTTCTCGTAGATCACGTGTTCCAGAGCTCGACTTTCCAATGTAGTCCCTCTCGACATCACTAAACAGAATGACGCAGAGTGTACCATTGTATAACTGCTGTACCGGAACGAGAGGACTCACACCGATGGTGTCAGCGGCCCTGCGCTGGGATCCCTTCGACCGCGCCCTGCACAAGGATCCGTACGAGGTGTGGCGACGACTGCGCGACGAGGCTCCCGTCTACTACAACGAGGAGTACGACTTCTATGCGCTGAGCAGATTCGACGACGTGATGTCCGCGTCCCTGGACACCGAGACGTTCTCCTCCGAGCACGGTGTCACGCTTGACGGCATCACACCCGAGCCGTGGGCACCGCCGAAGGCGATGATCATGATGGACCCGCCCGACCACACCGCGATGCGAAAGATGGTCAACCGCACCTTCTTTCGCAGCAAGGTCGCCCATCTCGAAGACCGTGTCCGCACGCTGTGCCGCGAATATCTAGACGCCTACGTCGGCAGCGGCGGGTTTGACTACGTACGCGACTTCTCGATGAAGCTGCCGGTCATGGTCATCAGCTCACTGCTCGGCTTCCCCGAGGAGGACCACGACAACCTGCGCGAATGGTCGGATCTGCAACTCCACCGCGACGACGGCAACCCGGAACTCAGCGAGGTCGGCAAGCAGGCCAACGAGAAGCTCTTCGCCTACTACTACGAACAGGTGCAGAAGCGCCGCGCCAACCGGACGGAAGACATCGTCAGCGACCTGATGGACTCCGACCTGGTACAGCCCGGCCGGGAGACCCGACAGCTCGACGACGGCGAACTGTTCGTGTTCATCGCGCTGATCAACGTGGCGGGCAACGAAACGGTCGCTCGGCTGCTCGGCTGGACGGCCCTGACGCTCGCGCGCTTTCCGCAGGAGCGCGCCAAGCTGGTCGAGAACCCCGGCCTCATCGGTGGAGCCGTCGAGGAACTGCTGCGCTACGACGCGCCGTCCCCGGTGCAGGGCAGGTTCACGCTGCGCGACGTGACCTACCACGACACCGTCATCCCCGCCGGGTCGAAGGTCGCGCTGCTGACCGGCTCCGCCGGCCGTGACGAGCGCCAATACGAGAATCCCGACGTCTTCGACGTCAACCGAACGGGCATCCGACACATCAGCTTTGGCCACGGCGCGCATTTCTGTCTGGGCGCTGCGCTGGCCAGACTCGAGGCCAGGGTGGCGATCGAGGAGACTTTGGCGCGGTTCCCGACGTGGGAGGTCGACGAGGAGGCCGTCAACTACGTCCACACCAACTCGGTGCGCGGACCGTCGAGCGTGCCGATCAGTCTATGACCACCAGCGGATTGACAACGCGCACCGACGACGCGGTGCGGTGGCTGATTTTGGACAGACCCGAGGTCGGCAACTCGGTGACACGGGCGATGCAGCGAGACCTCATCGACAACCTCGCGCGCGCATCGGCTGACCCCGACATCCGTGCGGTGGTGTTCACGGCGGCGGGTGACAAACACTTCTGCACGGGTCCCAACCTGCGTGACCCCGATATGCGGCCGAGCCAGGACCGGATCGCCGGCGATGCCGCGCGGATCCTGCGCAACGGTTCGCAGGCGGTGGTGACGGCGATCCTGGACTGTGAAAAGCCGGTGATCTGCGGCCTGAACGGCACGGCCGCGGGGGTCGGCGCGAGCATGGTACTGGCGTGCGACCTGATCGTCGCCGCCGAAAGTGCCCGACTGATAGAGCTTTTCGTCCGCCGGGGTTTGGCACCAGACGGTGGTGCCGCCTACCTGTTGGCGCGCAAGGTGCCGTTCAACATCGCCAAGGAACTGCTGATGTTCGGCGAAGAGATCACCGCCCAGGAGGGGCACCGGATCGGCTTGATCAACAAAGTCGTCTCCGGCGACCAACTCACAGACGAAGTGACTGCGTGGGCCCAGCGCCTTGCGCGCGGCGCGACACGCGGGATCGCCGCCGCCAAGGCGATGCTCAACCAAGCCCTCGATGTGGATCGCGCCGCGGCCTTCACCACCGAGGCGCTGCTCGTCGAGCAGGTCGCGGCCACCGATGACGTCGCAGAGGGTATTGCGGCTTTCCTGGAGAAACGCGATCCCAGGTTCCGCGGCAGATAGCTTCGAGAAAGGCACATTGATGAGCCTGCTGGAGACGGTTCGCGGCCCCGAGGCAATCGTGCGGCCGCTCGCTGCCGCCGTTCGACTCAACGCCGGCGCCGCGATCAGAACACGGCTGCGCGGGGCCGGCGCCTGGGCAGGGGCGGTGAACACCACGTATGACCCGCTGGACAGGGAGACTGCCGCTCAACCCTTCGCCGCGTATCGGGCACTGCACGAGACCGGTCGGGTGCACTACAACCCCAGGCGTTCGACGTTCATCCTCTGCAGACACGCCGATGTGCGGGCCGCGCTTCGCGACACCGACGCCGTCACCAGCACCGAGGGCGTGACCCGGATGAAGATCCAGGCGCCGGTGCTGGTGTTGTCCGACGGCGCGGAACACGCGCGGCTTCGCAAGCAGGTGCAGCCAGGGTTCAGCCGGGGGGCGATGGAATCCTGGCAGGCCATGACCGACAAGTTGGCGGCCGAAATGGTCTCCGATGTGATCGCCCACCCGGGATGCGATGTCGTGCAGCGGCTCGCGATCCCCATGCCGATGCGGATGATCGCCCACATCCTTGGTATCCCCGACGGCGACGTCCAACAATTCCGGCACTGGTCGGAGGCCGGGATGCACATCGTCGACTTCGAGCCGACCCGACGCGGAGTTGCGCGATCGGTCAAGGCCATAGGGTCGATCGCGGCGTTGCAGCGCTACTTCATGCAACAGTTCGCCGCCGGGCGATTGAAGGGCTCGGACTCGGTGCTCGGACGCCTGCTCGCCCACAATGACGACGGGTCGCTCACCCACCAACAGCTGTTCTTCATCGCGATGTTGCTGTTGATCGCGGGCAACGAGACGACGACGAATCTCTTGGGTGGCATGTTCGACACGCTCGCGCGCAACCCGGACCAGTTCGACCTGATCCGAGCGAATCCGGAACTCATCCCGATCGCAGTCGAGGAGCACCTGCGGATCTCGAGTCCGATACAGAACCTCTACCGATACACCCGCGCGGACCATCAGGTCGGCGACGTGACCATCCCGTCCGGGTCCAGGGTGCTGTTGTCGTTTGCCGCGGCCAATCGCGATCCACTTGTCTACGACCAACCCGACGAGTACCGCGCAGACCGAAATCCACGGGGCCACATAGCCTTCGGCTATGGTGCGCACATGTGCATCGGCGCGCCGCTTGCCCGCATGGAGGCGGCGGCGGTGCTGCGCGAGTTGGTCAGCCAGGCGTCGGCCATCATGCCGGCCGGTGAGACCACATGGTCGACGAATACGTCACTGCGCGGGCCGACTCATCTGCCGATCCGGCTCATCCCGGCGTGACAACAGGAGACCCATGAGCCAATTGGACGGTCGTGTCGCCATGATCACCGGTGCCAGCGGTGGTATCGGACGAGTGCTGGCGCTCCGGTACGCGCGCGGCGGGGCCAAGGTGGCGATTGTCGCCAGGCGCTCCGGCGAGTTGGCCGCCACCGCGGATGCCATCGCCGGGGAGGGCGGTGAGGCGCTCGTGACAGTCGCCGACATCCGCAACGAAGACGAGTGCTGCAATGCAGTCGCCGAGGCGCTCGCTCGGTGGGGTCGACTCGATGTCCTTGTCAACAATGCCGCGGTGCCGGGTACTGATGAGCCCGTGGCCGAAGCGACCACCCGAAACTGGCTTGACGTGTTGAGCACCAACCTGGTCGCGCCGATGGTCTTGTCACGGGAGGCCCTGCGGCAGGCCATGATTCCGGCCGGCAGCGGCAACATCCAGTTCGTGTCATCGGCGGCTGCACGCAACGTGCAACCCAACAAGGCGCACTACGCTGCGGCCAAACTCGGTCTGACCGCGCTGGGGCAGACGCTCGCGCTGGAGGTGGGCAGGCAGGGAATCCGGGTGAACACACTCGTGGTGGGCGCGGTGGCAGGGGAGTTGCTCGATTCCTATGTGGCCCGGCGAGCCGCCGCGGAAGGGGTCGATCCCGGACAGGTGCGCCATCGCCTTGACGGAATGAACAAGCTCGGGCGCGTGGTGGCGCCTGATGAGGTCGCCGAACTGTCGGTGTGGTTGGCGTCGGATGCGGCGTCGGCGATCACCGGGCAGGACATCAGCGTCACGGGAGGCTGATCCGATGGCTTCGACACACAACGCCGCGGTGACGGAACTGTTGGCACGCGAGGAGATTCGTCAGTTGCCCTACCGGTATTCGGCGGCCGTCCAATCGCGTGACGTCGACGCCATGGTCGAGCTGTTCTCGGTGCAGGCCCGATTCGGCAAGCACGGCAACGGCCCCGACGGCCTTCGCAGACTCATGACGGACAGCCTCACGGACAGTGTGTTCGCGGTCATTCTGGTGGCCAATCACCTGATCGAATTCGACGGCGATGACGCGGCCACAGGCGAGGTGTGGGCGCACTGCTTCGCGCATACCGCCAATGACGGCTTCGTAGAACAGCTCATCAGATACCACGACCGCTACATACGCGAGGACGGACGTTGGTTGTTTCTGCACCGCCGCCACCGGTTGTGGTACGGGATCGGACATGCGAATTCACCGCTTGATCAGCGGGAGGCGAACTGGCCCGACCGGCAGATCGGTGTCGGAGACATACCCCTGACTGACCCGGTGTTCACCAAGTGGTGGGAGGCGCGTCATCGATGACTGAACTTCGTTGCCTTGCTGACGGACTCGCGTTTCCGGAAAGCCCGATCGTCGGCGCAGACGGGTCGGTGGTGGTTTCGGAGATGGCCGCGGGTCGCATCACCCGGATCCACGCCGATGGCAGCAGCGAGACCGTGGCACACACCGGGGGAGGACCCAACGGTGTCGGTGAGCTTCCCGATGGGCGCCGTGTGGTCTGCCAGAATGGCGGGTCCACATTCGGCATCGGACCGTGGCCATACGACTTCGAGGGGGCCGCGATGCTGTTTCGCCCCGTCGGTCCTCCGGATCGGCCGCTGACCCCGCAACTGCAGCTCATCGGGGTCGACGGCGAGGTGACGACGCTGGCAACCAGTTTCCTCACGCGCAGCGGCCGGCGGCTGCCGCTGGTCCGGCCCAGCGATATCTGCATCGATGCGGTCGGCGGCTTCTACATCACCGACGGCGGGACGGCCAACGGTCGCAGTAGGACCATGACCGGGCTGCTGTATGGGACGGTCGACGGGGATCTACGCGAGGTCGTCTACCCACTGGAGATGCCCAACGGCACCGCGCTGTCACCAGACGGCCGCCTGTTGTACGTCGCTGAAACGCGCACGCGGCGGGTGTGGGAGTTCACGTTGAGTGAGCCTGGAAATGTCACGAGGGCACGCGGACTGGCTACCGTTCCCAGCGGAGGCCCGCTGAACATCGGCGGTGCCGACGGACTGTGCGTGGACTGCGAGGGCAGGGTTGTGGTTGCCACCCTCGGCGCTGGTGGCGTGACGGTCTTCTCGCCGGCAGGTGAGCTGATGGGTGCGATTCCCACCGATGACCCGATGACCACCAATGCTGCGCTCAGCGCCGACGGCCACACCCTGTTCATGACCTTGGCGTCGTCAGGAAGGGTGGTGGTGGTCGAGAACTGGCTGGAGGCCGCCGGAATTCGTGCTTAGTTCGGATTCTCTTTGTTGGCCATCTGCTCGGCGAGGTTCTGGATGAAGGCTCCGTAGCCGACACCACCGTGGTCGGACATCACCGCGTCGTAGTCGTACTCCGGTGGGTTCCCGTCGTTGGGTCGCCACCCGCTGTCGGCCGTCGACGCCTTGAAGCCCTCCTCGGGGAACGCGTACCACCGTCGCGCATTGAGCTCCACGATCTTGTGGGCATCCTCGTCGGGCACCGAGGCCAACATCTCCTCGGCCCGCGCGCGACTCTTCGGCCAGAACGAATCGGAGTGCGGGTAGTCGCACTCCCAGGTGATGTTGTCGATGCCGATCTGATGGCGCATCGACACGCCGACCTCGTCTTCGATGAAGCAGCCGGAGATGTTGCGGCGGAACAACTCCGACGGTGCGACCGTCGGATGGATGTTCTGGTAGTACTTGTGCTTACGCCACACGTAGTCCGCGCGCTCGACGAGATATGGCATCCAGCCGATACCGCCTTCGGAGAACGCGACTTTGAGGTTCGGGTGCTTGTGGAAGACCGGCGAGAAGACCAACTCGACAGCCGCCGCCATCGACGTCGTGCCCATCAGCGTCACCATCACCGCGAACGGCGCCTCTGGTGCGGTCGACGGTGGCATACCGCCCGAACCGAAGTGCATGACCGCCGTCATGTTGGTTTCTTCGAGGGCCGACCAGACCGGATCCCAATGCGGGGTGTGGAAGCTGGGCAGTCCCAGGTTCATCGGGTTGTCGGGCAGGCCAAGGGCGCGACAACCCTTGGCGGCGTTGCGCTCGATCTCGGCGACCATCAACTGCGTATCCCACAGCGGGCTGATCATCATCGGGATGAAACGCGCCGGATCGGTCGCGCACCACTCATCGAGCGAGAAGTCGTTCCAGGCCTGCACGCAGAGCAACGCCAATTCCTTGTCGGTGCCCTCGAGGAAGACCGTGCCACAGAACCGCGGGAACGACGGGAAACACAGCATGGCATGTACGCCGTCGACGTCCATGTCGAGCAACCGCGCCTTCGGGTCGTAGCAGCCGGGAATCATGTCGTCGAAGCGCACGGGATCGACGCCGAACTCCTCGGGGGACTTGCCTGCGACGGCGTTGAGCCCGATGTTGGGATAGCTGCGGCCCTCGTAGACCCACTGGTGCATCGGGGGCTTGCCTTCGCGAGGGAACTCGACGATACGAGGCCCGTCGTGCAGGTACTTCTTGGGTAGTCGATCCGCCCAGACGTGCGGGGGTTCGATGAGGTGGTCATCGACGGACAACAGCTTCATCGACGGCTGTAGCGGCATGGCTCGATCCCGGCCCTTCCGGCTGTTAGGCTGATAGAACAATTGCACAGATTATGTTTAGCTGACTATACCGTCCGATCGTGGTCGGGATCAACCGTGACAAGGAGGCGCTGATGGACGCGGGGGATCGTATTCCGCACGACGACTGGGCTGATCAGGATCTGCTCACCCGCGGCGAGGCCGCCCAACGCTTGGCCGCAGAGATCGTTGAGGTCAAAGCCAAGGTGGACGCCGGCCAGAACGACGAGGTGACGCTGCGCAGACTTGCCGCCCTCGAGGAACTCCACGAGCAATTTCGCTGTACTTAGTCGCGGCGAGGTAAACCGAGCACTCGCTGCGCGACGATGTTGCGCTGAATCTGTGCTGTGCCGCCGTAGATCCCGGCCGCCCGCGACCACACGTAGATATCCCATTCCAGGCCCTCGGTGAGCAGCGGTTCGCTGTCGGTGAGGTCCATCATGGTGTGGCCGCAGACCTGGTCGGCGCGGGCCATCAGGAGTTTGTCTACGGATCCCTCCGGGCCGGGAAGCGCCCCGCGTTGCCGGTCGCTCAGCGAACGCTGCACCTTGACCTGCAACGCTCGCAGTTCCGCGTACGCCCGGCCGAGACGCACCCGGGTGATCGGGGAATCCTCCAGGCGGCCCGAGCGCACCTGCTGCTCCAGGTCGCGCAATTGTCGTGACAGCCTGCTGATCCAGTTGATGTCGCTGGGTCCGCGTTCGTAGGCGAGCAACTGGTTGGCGATCGACCAGCCCTGCGCCCGCTCGCCGAGCAGGTTCTCGGCGGGCACGTCGACGTCGTCGAATGTCACCTCGGCGAACTCACGGTTGCGGGCGGCGTTGACGATCGGCGTGACGGTGATCCCCGGTGTCGACATCGGGACGAGAAGCACCGAAATGCCTTGGTGCTTGGGGGCATCGGGTTCGGTGCGGCACAACAGGAAACACCAGTCCGCCACTGCCGCGAAACTTGTCCAGATCTTGCGGCCGTTGACGCGGAACACTCCATCGGCGAGGTCGGCGCGGGTTCTCAGGCTCGCCAGGTCCGATCCCGCTTCCGGTTCGCTGAACCCTTGGCACCAGCGCACCGACCCCGACAGCAGGCCGGGCAGCAGGTCGCGGCGCTGCGCATCGGATCCGAACAGCCGCAACGCATTACAGAGGTGTCCGATGCCCTCGATCGGCGGGGCGCCTGCACGTCCCAGTTCGTCATTGAGGATGGCTTCGTAGATCGGCGGCAGACCGTGGCCACCGTACTCGACGGGAAACGACAACCCGATGTAGCCGGCTTCGTAAAGCGTCTGGTGCCAGGCGTTCTGCGCGTCGGCCCGTGCCGCGGGATCGTCAGGAATGGCGGCGTCGGCGCCGTGCTCGTGCAGCCACTTGCGGAGGCGTGCGCGAAAATCCGCTTCATCGGCGGCGTCAGTGAAGTCCATGGCTACGCCAACTCCTCGTTCGCCAGCCGCATCGCCGCGATCGCCTCGTACTGGGTGGTGTCGTCGCCGAACAAGCGGCGATCCAACAGAGTCCGGCGCACGCGCAGGTGCGCGACGTGCTCCCACGTGATGGCGATACCCCCGAACACCTGAACGGCGGTCTCGACGACGTCGCGACCCGCTGCCGCCGCATAGGCTTTCGCGGTCATCGCCGCCAGCAGCGCTTCCTCGATCGGAAGGTGATCGATGGCCCAGGCTGCGTGCCACACACAGCTTCTGGTGCCTTCGACGCTGACCAGCGCATCGGCCAGCATGTGCTGCACCGCCTGGAATGAGCCGATCTTGACGCCGAACTGCACGCGCTCTCCGGCGTAGCGCACCGCGTCGTCGAGGGCGCCCTGCATGACACCGAGCAGGTCGGCGGCCACGGCGGTCAGCGCCAGCGCCTCGACACGGCGCCAACGGTCGGCATCGATCGGTTCGCCGACGACGCTGGCGTCTGACACGGCGGGTATGCGGAGCAGTGATCGGGTCAGGTCAAGGCCCTCCTCGGTGGCCTTCGGCAGCGGTGCGGTGTACAGGCGACGCACGCCGTCCGACTCCTCAGCGATGAGGACGTGGCTGGCACCCGCGGCATCGAAAGCGACTGCATCGGCGCCCGTTGCACCGAAGCTTCGCAGGTCAACGGTGACGGCCGGAGCGATGCGCAGTTCTCCTTCGGCGATTCGCTGCAGTTCGTCTTCAGCGTTCACGGCCTCCAGCATTTCGGCAGCAAGCACCGCCTGACCGACAATCGGCACCGCACACAGCGTGCGGGCGAATTCCTCGATGACGACCACCGTCTCCACACCGCTGGCGTCCAGGCCGCACAGGCTAGGGGAGCGCAGGGTGGGGATACCGAGATCCGCGACGTGGCGCCACTGTTCGGTCAGGGCGGCGCCTGCGGGAATGTCACTGGGATCAGTCGTCGCGAGTTGGTCCGCAAGGTGGGATGCGGTGTCTCGCAGCAGCTTCTGCTCGTCGGTCAGGCCGATGTCCATTGGTTACCGTCAGTCGACCTGTACTCGGGACTCCCGCACGGCGGAATCCAGTTCGACGCGCATTCCAGCTTCCCCTTCCGTTCGGATACCATCTTGGATGATAGAACGGATAATGTTCAACTGTTCAATCTAGGAGGCTCGGCTTGTCCCGGCTGGAGAATCGAAATGCCCTGGTCACGGGCGGTGCTCAGGGTCTGGGGCGGGCCATCGCCCGCCGGCTCGCCGCCGAGGGTGCGCGGGTGACGATCGTCGACCTCAACGAGGACAAGGCGAAGGAGTGCGTCGAGCTCATCGAGTCGGCGGGCGGTAGCGCCGCGTTCGTCAGGGCGAACGTGGCGAAGCGGGACGACATCGCTGCCGCCACCGCGGCGGGTGCCGTTGACGGGCGACTGGACGTCCTCGTCAACGCCGCCCAGTACTTCGCCATGCCGAAAGCCCTCGAACTGGTCTCCGACAAGGAATGGGAACTGTCGGAAGCGACGGGCCCCAAGGCGACATTCCGGTTCATGCAGACGGCGTTCGACTATCTGAAGGCATCCGGCAAGGCGTCGGTCATCAACTTCGTGTCGGGATCAGCGCTCGGCGGGATGTCCTACACCGCACCGTATTCAGCCGCTAAAGGGGCAATCCACGCGTTGACGAAGGTTGCGGCGAACGAGTGGGCGCAGCACAACATCCGAGTCAACGCGGTGTGCCCATTCGCGCTGACGGACGTCCAGCGCGACATGATCGGCACCGAATGGGACAACTACACCCGCACCGCGGAGGCGTCGCCGATGAAGCGCGGGGCGGATCCGGACACCGAGATCGCGCCCGCCGTGGCCTTCTTGGCAAGTGACGACGCATCGTTCGTCACGGGGACGGTGTTGCACATCGACGGCGGTATGACCGAACTGTCCACCGTGGACTACTCGCAGTCACCCGGCGTCTTCAAAGCTACTTGAGCGTCATCTCCACGCTCGTGTAGCCGCGCACGGTGGCGGTCAAGACGCGCTCGTGGGCGCCGACCGAGTAGTTCGGGAACTTCTCGGCGATGTACTCGAACACGAGTTGTGCCTCCCGCCGGGCCAACCACTGGCCGAGGCAGATGTGGATGCCCCAGCCGAAGTACACGTCGGTGCCGCGTGGACGGTCGATGATGAACCGGTCCGGGTTCTCATAGCGGCGCTCGTCGCGATTGGCGCTGCCGAGCAGCAGCAGCACCCAGTCGCCCGCGGCCATGGTCACACCGTGCTTCTCGACAGGCTCGGTCAGCGTGCGCGCGACCCAGTGGCTCGGGGTGTCGTAGCGCAGAGCCTCGTTCACCGCAGCGGGAATCAAGCTGTGGTCATTGACGATTCGCTGCCATTGATCGGGGTGGTCGTACAACGCCACGAGCCCGTTGGAGATCAGCTTCTGGGTGGTTTCCGACCCCGCCGCCGACAGCAGGTTGGCGAACATCAACACCTCATGGGCGGTCAGGGACCGCTCGCCGCCGGCTTCGGGGTCGTTGAAGGTCGCGTTCAGGACGATGCTGATGAGGTCGTCACCGGGGTGCTCTCGACGCTCCTCGATGAGGTCACCGATGTACGCGCTGATCTTGCGGTTGGCCTCGATCGCGGTGGCCGGCATCGCGACCTCACCCTCGTGTCGGGTCAGGAACGCCTCCCACCACACGCGGAGTTGTTCGCGGTCGGCCTGTGGAACTCCGAGCAGGTCGCCGATCACGTCGGTGGGGATGGAGAACGCGAATGCCTCCATGGCATCGACTGTCGTTCCCGGCCGCAACTGGTCGAGATGATGGTTCACGACCGCCTGCAGCGCACCCTCCATGGCCGCGACCGCCTTGGGGGTGAAGAACCCCTTGAGCACACCCCGGATGCGGTCATGACGCGGCGGATCCATCGAGATGACCGAATACTTGCGCCCGTCGTCGTCCGGATTCTCCGGGGCGGGACCGCGTTTGGACGAGTACGTCGACCAATCCCGCAACGCGCCTGCGACATCGTCGAACCGCGACAGCACCCACCACCTGTCGTCGGGATCGCGATAGACGGGTGCTTCGTCGCGCAACCGGCGATACACCGGGTAAGGGTCGTCGAAGATCGCCTTGGAGAACGGCGAATACACCAACCCGTTTGACGTGGACACCATAGGTCAATCACCCTGTCGTGGAGTGCGCTCGATGAGCTCGAGAAGATTGCCGTCGGGATCGGCCGCCATCACGCCACGGTTACCGCCGTCGAACGTGACGGTCCGCTCCGGAATTGCTCGGCCACCGTGCGCGACGATCGCATCGGCGACGCCGTCGACATCGTCGACACGGAAGGACAAGTGTGTGAAGCCCAGTCGGTTCATCGCCCGCGGCCCGGGTTCACCGACAGTGCCCGGTTGCTCGTAGCCGAGCAGTTCCAGGCGGAACCCATCGCGCTGCAGGTACACGAGATCGAGCACCAGCCCGGGAACATCGAGCAGCTGTGCGGTCGCCGCGTCGTTGAACTGCATACGTCCCACATCGGTGAAGCCGAGCGCAGCGCAATAGAACTCGGTGGCGAGACGGATGTCGCGCACGCACAACCCGACATGGGTGAGGCGGATCCCGTCGCTCATCGGGGTTCTTCGAGGAGATCGGCGAGCAGGTCATTGTGTTCGCCCAACAGAGGGGGTCGAACAGGCGCGACCGTCGGTGTCGCGCTGAACTGATACGGCGTACCCGGGTAGGTGTACGTCGTGTCCAACTCGGGGTGCCGCACGGGAACGTGGAATCCCCGTGCGACGGTGTGCTCGTCCTCGAACGCCTCATCGGGGGGCAGCACTGCGCCACAGGGAAAACCGCGGCGCTGGCTGGTCACGAAGAAACCCTTGGCGGATAGCCGTGATGCGATCAAGAGAATCGCCTCGCGGGCCGCACTGAATATCGCCGTGGTCTCGTCGTCGTCGCCGATCAGCGCGAGGTCCACCGGCGTGTCCCGCGCGGCTGCCATCTCGAGGAACACCGCCTCGGGGAATTCCTCGGTGAGCCCGAGGTCGTCCAGCCACGCCAGGAGGCGTGCGTAATCCTCCGGTTTGCGGGGGAGCACACCCGTTGTCGCGTACCGGCCGTCGGCGCAGCGCACTTGCACCGCAGAGCTGGGCGTCGGGTACGCGTGCCTGCCCGTTTGACGGAGACAGATGTGCTGGTTCACCAGCCAGTGGTAGGTGGTCTGCTCGCAGGTGACGTTGCAGGCGGCGGTGACGTTCACATCGACCAGCTGGCCCTGGCCTATGTGGTCGCGGTGGGAAAGTGCAACGAGTGCGCCTATCGCGCAATACATTCCGGCGATATTCGACGACTGGTCGCCCGCGCCGCGGATCGGCGGGAGTGTCCGGTCGTCATAACCGCAATTCCAGATCGGGCCGCCGCCGGCAAGCATCGTCAAATCGGTCACCGGCTGGCCGGTGCGGGCGCTGTCAAGACCGAACGGGCTCACCGAGATCCAGATCAGCCGCTTATCGCGTGCCGCACAGGTGGCATAGTCGACACCGTTACACCGATCACCGCCGGCAATGACGATGTCGGCTGTGCCGATCAACTCCTCAAGCGTCCGCTGGCCTGATTCGGAGGCCGAATCGATTGTCACCGAGCGCTTCCCGATGTTTCCCGCCCACCAGCGCAGGCTCCGGTCGACACCGGGCCGGTCGTCGACGAACGGTGGCCGATACCGGTGCGGTGATCCGGTCGGCGGCTCGACAACGATCACGTCGGCACCCAACTCGGCCAGCACGCGACCGCCGACCGGCGTGAACTGGTCGGCAATCTCGACGACACGAAGGTCTCGCAAGGCGCTCAGATCACACCTCGCTGTGCCCAGTCGTCGAGTTCGGCATCGGAGTGGCCGAGCAGGTCGCGCAATACATCGCGGTTGTGTTGGCCCAGTCGCGGTGCCGCCGAGTCGATGTGCCACGGCGTCGCGGACAGCCGCAACGGGATCCCTTCAACGCGAACATCACCGATGTCGGGATGCGTCACCCGCGGGAACAGGTTCATCGCCGCCAGATCGGAATCATCGTCGATCCGTTCCTTCGGGCTCTTCACCACGCTCGCAGGCACTCCGACCGCGATGAGGTCCTCGGCGAGGACCGCCGCATCCCGGGCCGCGGTCGCGGCGCTGATCAGCCGGTCCAGCTCATCGGCGGCGCCAAGTCGCTGATCGAGGGTCGCGAAACGCTCCGCCACCAACTCGGGCTCATCGAGCACTTTGGACAGCAGCCCGACTTCGCGGTCGTCGCGGCATGCGATCGCGATCCAGCGGTCGTCGCCGGCGCACGGGTAGATGCCGTGCGGTGCCATCTCGCCGAAATCAGCCCGATTGCCGCTCGCCGCCGTCGTGCGTCCGTTGACGGTCCAGTCGAGGACCTCCGTCGGCAGCATCGCGATACCGGCCATCACCGTCGCCAAGTCGACATGCTGGCCTTCGCCTGTCCGTTCGCGATGATGCAGCGCCGCCAGGATCGCGGTCGTCATGTAAAACGCGGAGCCGTGGTCCATGTACGAGAAGCCCCACCCGGCCGGTTCGGTATCCGGTAGACCCGCGGTGAACGTCAGACCGCTGACGGCCTGAACGATCGGCCCCCATGTCTTGAAGTCGCGGTAGGGGCCGGTGTGGCCGAACCCGCAGTTGGACACGTAGATGATGTCCGGCTTGATCTTGCGCAGCTCCTCGAAGCCGAAGCCGCGCTTCTGAAGCACGCCCGCAGCGAAGTTCTCCGTGACGACGTCGCTGATGGCGATCAACTCACGCAGCAGGTCTTTACCCTCCGGCGTCCGCATGTTGATCGTCACGCCGTACTTGCCGACGTTGTGGTTGTTGAAGCCGGCGCCGAGGTTGACCCCGCGGCGCTCGTCGACATATGGGCCTGTGCTGCGCAGTGCGTCCCAGAGCCCCTGCGTGGCCGGGTCTTCGACCCTGATCACCTCCGCACCGAACGCAGCAAGGATCTTGGTGGCTCCCGCACCCGCCAGCTGGCCACTCAGATCGCACACGCGAACATGGGACAACGCGCCCGTCACGGCATCGACAATAGCAGCTAGACATTTTCTGTTCTATTGTTCAGTCTGATGGCGTCGGACACACCCCCTGGAGGCAGAGAGATGACACCAGACGCTCCCGCGCCGATGAAGGGCGTGCGCGTCCTCGAAGTCGCGCAGTGGACGTTCGTCCCGGCCGCAGGCGCCGTGCTGGCCGACTGGGGCGCCGACGTCATCAAAATCGAGCACCCGCGCACCGGCGATTCCCAGCGGGGATTGCGCAACCTCGGCCACATCACCATCGAGGGTGACCGAAATCCGGTGATGGAACACGCCAACCGCGGTAAGCGGTCGGTCGCCCTGGACATGTCCACCCCCGACGGTCACGCGTTGCTGATGGATATCGCGCGCACCAGCGATGTGTTCCTCACCAACTTCCTGCCCGATGCCCGGAAAAAGCTCAAGATCGACGTCGACGACGTGCGTGCCGTCAACCCCCGCATCATCTATGCGCGCGGCAGCGCCTACGGGCCTCTCGGTCCGGAGGCGGGTACGGGAGGCTATGACATGACCGGCTTCTGGAGTCGCGCGGCGGGCGCTATGGGCTCGACGCCGAGTGACCTCGAAGGCGTTGTTCCGCAACCGGGTCCGGCGTATGGAGATTCGATCGGCGGTATGACGATCGCCGGGGGCATATCGGCGGCACTGTTCGAGCGTGAGCGCACCGGACATGCCCGAGTCGTGGATATCTCGCTGCTCGGCATGGGAGTGTGGGCATCCGGAGTCGCGATCAACGCGGCACTGGTCAGCGGACAACCCTGGGTCGCCAACCCCGCGGGTGCCAACGTCGCACCCAACAATCCGTTGGTGGGCTTCTACCGCACGAGCGACGGCCGCTTCCTGGGCTTGTCGATGCTGCAGGGCTTTCGCTTCTTCGGCGAGTTCTGCCGCCGTGTCGGTGTCGGCGAACTCGCCGATGACGAACGCTTCGCCAGGCACGAGTCGCTGGCCAGGAATGCCGCCGCCGCCACCGGGGTGTTACGCGAGGCGATCGCCGCCCGCCCGCTGGAGCATTGGCGAAAAGCGTTCGAGGGCTTCGACGGTCAATGGTCGGTGGTGCAGAACACCGTCGAGGTCGCCGCCGACCCGCAGGTGCGCGCCAACGGCAACATCGTCGGCGTCGAGGCGGATCACGACAGCTTCGAACTCGTCGCGAGCCCGGTGCTGTTCGACGAAACGCCGCTGCAGCTGAGCCCGATGCCCGAGTTCGCCGCCGACACCGAGAACGTGATCCTCGAACTCGGTGGCGACTGGGAACGCATCACGGCGCTCAAGGAAAGCGGAGCGATCGCCTGATCCAATCGGCAGGTCAGACCACCTCGTAGACCTCGTACTCGAGGCGCTCTCCGATGAAGCCCCCTTTGGCGACGGCCAGTACTTGGGTGAGCCACTGGTAGCGTTCGTCGCCGGTTTCGAAGTACATCGCGGAGTAGACGGTGGCTGCGTTCATCCGCCCTGTATACGTCACCAGAATCGGTGCACCATCGTCGGTTTGGAGCGTGAGTCGAGCGTCGACCAGGACCCGGCCGGACGGCTCGATGAACGCCCAGTCGGCGGCGGCGCGGCCCTTCAGTGATGCCTTGAGGCGGTCTCCCTCGTAGCGCGCAGCGGTGATCTCACCGATGGTGCGGCCGCCGGTGGGACCAGTCGATACCACGATCGGTTCCGCGAGTTCATAGGTGACGTGGCATAAGGGCCGTAGGGTCGCGTGCAGCACGTCGCTCATATCCGCCTCAGATTCTCTTCTGCCGAAACGAATTCGAATACCGCACCGTGGCAGTTCGCGGGATCGGCGACCAACCGCGCGGGGTGACGCTCGGCGATGCCGACACCGCGGTCGGTCAGATGTGCCTCCGCCGCGGTGAGGTCGCCGGTCTCGAAGATGCACGAGTGCATGATTTCGCCATTGGCGGCCAGGTCGCGTCCGGCCACGGTGTCGTCGGATGTCGGTGCGATGAGTTCCACCGTGGTGTTGGCGCCGAACCGAAGTCGGCACCGTGTCGCGCCGGGTTCATCGCTCTTGGCGATGACGTCGGCGCCGAGTGCGCGGTAGATATCGGCGGCGCGGTCGAGGTCGCGGACCACGACGCCGACGCGCCAGCCCTGGATACCCAGCGGATGCCGTTGCCACGGTTCGTTCGACCAGCCGTCGCGAAACCGCGGGTCGTCCCACCGGCCCGGTACGCCCAGCGGGCCGGGCCGGGATTCGGAGAACGGCATGAATTCCAGTTGACCCGCGGTGCCTCTGGGGTGGGTGAACACCGGGCTCATCGGCTGCTCGACCATCACCTCCCGACCGGCACCGGCGAGCCCGAAACATCGCACACCCCGGGCGGTGAGGGCGTCGAAGATCGCTGTCGGTGGACCGTCGACGAAATAGGCCGCAGCGTGGAAGTGGGGACCGAACCGGGCGAGAAACTTCCCCAGCGGAAGTGCGGCACCTTCGGCGGTCGGCTCCATGACGTCGACGGCGAGGTCGGCGATTGTCACCATCGAAGCCCAGCGCTTCTCGGCCTCGAGCCATTCGTCGGTGAACACATCGACGGCGCCGAACACGTCTCGGTACCAGTCGGTCACTGCGCGGTAGTCGGCGACGACGTGGTTCACGTGCCACTGTCTGCCGATCGCGACCATGAGTGAACACTACAACATAGACTGTTCAACTGATACCTTGGCGGCGGGTTGCTGTCAGATGGCCGGTAGTGGTGAATCGGATTGCATCAGACAGCTCTTCGACAGGGACAAAGGGGCGAATCGCGTGAGCATGATCACCGACAGCTTGGCCGCAGCCGTCGGCGTGTGGAATGAAGAGGGCCCGCCGTCGTTTCCGATCGATCGGTCCGACATTCGCCGGTGGGCCATTGCCACGCACTGGCCGCACGAACCGCCGCGGCTCTACTGGGATGAGGACTACGCCAACGCGACGCGCTGGGGCGGCATCATCGCGCCGGAGGACTTCAATCCGTTCACGTGGCCCGTTACTCGCTCTGATGACGGCCCGACCCGGTACGTGATGCCCTCGCCCGGCGAGCCGGGTCAGCGGATGCTCAACGGGGGCGTGGCTTTTCAGTTCGTCCAACCCATGAGACCGGGTGATGTCATCAGGGGTCGGTGGCGGATCAAGGATGCCACCGAACGTGAGGGCCGGTTCGGGCAGATGCTCTACATCCAGTTGGAGCGGCAGTTGCACAACCAGCGCGACGAGTTGATACGCACCCGTGTCGACACCGTGATCCGCTACTGATCCCGGGCGCGGGAAGGACTCGTATGTACATCGGTGGTGAATGGCAGGCGGCGGCGTCGGGAAGGACGTTCGCCAGCACCAACCCGGCCACGGGGGCTCTGCTGGACAACGTTCCCGACGGTGACGGGGCAGACGCGCGACGCGCAATCGATGCCGCAGCCGCCGCGCTACCCGACTGGCGGCGGCGCACCGCATACGAACGCGCCGAGGTTCTCATCGACGCACACCGGATCATGCTGGAACGACGCGACGACCTCGCGGAGTTGATGACCAAGGAGCAGGGCAAGCCGCTGCGGATGGCCCGCAACGAGGTCGGCTACGCAGCAGACTTTCTGCTGTGGTTCGCCGAGGAAGCCAAACGCGTTTACGGCGAGGTCATTCCATCGGCGCGCGCGGACCAACGTTTCGTCGTGCTGCAACAACCGGTGGGTGTGTGCGCGGCGATCACCCCGTGGAACTACCCGATCTCGATGATCACCCGCAAGCTGGCCCCGGCGCTGGCGGCGGGGTGTACGTCGGTGCTGAAACCGGCCGAGCAGACGCCGCTGTGTGCGATCGAAAGCTTCAAGGTGTTCGCTGACGCCGGGGCGCCCGCCGGCGTGGTCAACCTCGTCACGTGTTCGGACCCCGAACCGGTTGCCGACGAGCTTCTCGCTGATCCCCGCGTGCGCAAGATCAGCTTCACCGGCTCCACCGAGGTCGGCAGGATGATCGCGGCACGTACGGGCGCCACGATGAAACGGGTTTCCATGGAACTCGGCGGGCATGCGCCCTTCCTGGTTTTCCCCGACGCCGATCCGGAGCATGCGGCCAAGGGCGGGGCGGCCGTGAAGTTCCTCAACACCGGTCAGGCCTGTATCTGCCCCAACCGATTCATCGTGCACCGCTCCGTTGTCGAACCGTTCATCGCGACGTTGCGCGCCCGTGTCGAGAAGCTGGTCCCCGGAGACGGTTTGGCGTCGGGCACCACCCTCGGACCGCTCATCGACGATGTCGCGCTCGAAAAGATGCAGCGACAGGTCGACGACGCCGTCGGCAAGGGCGCAAGGCTCGAACTCGGCGGTTCACGGTTGCAGGGACCCGCGTTCGACAACGGCACTTTCTTCGCCCCGACCATCCTCACCAGCGTGACCCCGGACATGCTGATCTGCTCGGAGGAGACGTTCGGACCGATCGCGCCGGTGATGGTGTTCGATGACGAGGACGAGGCGATCGCGATGGCCAACTCCACCGAATACGGGCTCGCCGGATATCTCTACACCCGCGATATCAGCCGGGCCATCCGGGTCGCCGAGGCGCTCGATTTCGGGATGATCGGCATCAACGACATCAATCCGACCTCGGCAGCAGTGCCTTTCGGCGGCATCAAGCAAAGCGGCTTGGGACGCGAAGGCGCTCGTGCGGGCATCGAGGAGTACCTCGACACCAAGGTCCTGGGAATCGCACTGTAGGAGATGGCGATGACGAGTCCTCTTGACTACGAATCCATTCAGATCGGAGATCAGATCCCGCCCTTCGTCCGTACGACGCATTTCACGGAGTGGAATCGCTATGCGGCGGTCAACGACGAGTTCATCCCCATCCACATGGACGACGAGGCGGGGCGTGCCGCGGGAAACGAAAGCGGCGCGTTCGGGATGGGTAACCTGCGATTGGCGTACCTGGTCAACATGCTGCGCGCCTGGATCGGCGATGACGGCGAAATCCGCTCGCTGACTGCGAAGTACCGGTCGATGAACCAGAAAGGCGATGAGCTGCGGTGCATCGGCGAGGTCACCGGCAAGGAGGTCGTCGACGGCGTCGCGCTGATCCACCTCGACGTCGATGTCGTCGACCAGAATGGAAACAGCACGACCCCCGGTCAGGCCACCGTGGCGCTGGGCTGATCAGCGTCGCAGCAGCGCCACCACGCACGATCCGCCCCCGCCCACCGCCTGAGCGAGACCGACCCGCGGCTCGGCTACCTGACGCGAATCCGCCTCTCCACGAAGCTGGCTGACGATCTCGGCGGTCTGGGCCAGGCCGGTCGCGCCGATCGGGTGGCCACGCGCGATGCAGCCGCCGTCGGTGTTGGTCGGCAACACGCCGTTTGATGCCAAACCGCCGGACTCGGCGAGTTTGACCACGCCTGCCGAGTCGGTGAGACCCATCGCGATCAACGCCGTGATCTCCTCGCTCGCGCACATGTCGTGCAGCGACACCACCCCGATGTCCCGCGGTTCCACCCCCGCGTTCGCGAACGCGCGCTTGGCGGTCAACGTGATCTGCGAGGGCGGCCCTACCACGGGTCCCACCAGCGGCCACTGAAGATCGGCGGGCCAACTGGTCTGCTCGATCGACAACACCGACGCCGACCGTGGCGTCGAGTCCGCCGAAACCACAATCGCTGCACCGCCGTCCACCGACGCGTGACACATCATCTTGGTCAACGGTTCGGCGACCATCCGAGCGCCGAGCACATCGTCAACCGTCACCGGCTCGGGGTTTCGCCGAGCGGCGAGGGGATTGAGCCGTGCCTGGTTATACGACTTGGCGGCGACCGCCGCGATGACCTCTGGGCCGCATCCCGTCTCGTACAGCCAATGCGACGCTTCGATGGCGTAGTGCAGCTGCGGCGGGAACCGGTCCCAGAAACCGACGGCGGCCGGGACCACGCCGCCCGGCTCCAGCGCGGTGGTCTTCTCGTAGCCGATCGCCAACGCCGTCCGGCAGCGGCCGGATGCGACGGCCCACACCGCGTGACGCAGTGCGACCATCCCACCCGCCGACGCGCTCTCTGTGGCGGTCACCGGGATTCCGGTGCGGCCCAACCGGTGTGCCACGCCAAGTCCGGTCTGCGGCCCGGCCAGTGCGGATGCAGTGAAGACCTCGCCGACAGCGTCGTAACCGATGCCGGCATCGGCGAGTGCCTTCTCGGCCGCAGCGACGCCGAGGTCGGCCAGCGGTGTCTGGCTGTGCTTGCCGAATTCAGTGACGCCGATCCCGGCGATGTGGACGCCCGTCATGCCGGATCGGCCACGAACATCTCGACGGCGTCATCGCCCAGAGTCTGGGTGACGAGTCGGCCGATGGCGCCGGGCTCGGGGCGAGCGCCGTCGACAAGTACCTGGAACCGTCCGGCGTCGGTGTCCACCCACGCCACGCTGTAGCCATTCTGGCCGAACTCGGGATACGGCGATTTCGACGGTACGAAGGTCGACGACCACACGGTCGCCTGAGTTGCTGATGCTGACATCGTCAGACGGTCGTCCTCTCATACAGGGCATCGGCGCTCGTCGTCCCGAGCCCGGGCGGTGGTGAAAGCGGCAGCGGTCCCTCGCCGACGAAGCGCCACGGCAATCCGACGAGCCGTGCGGTGCCGAGTTCCGGATCGGGGTGGGTGACTTCGGGGAAGAACCCCCGCGCGGCGAGATGGCCGTCGGTCACCAGTTCTTCCGCGTTGCGGACGATTGCGGCTCGTACGCCGATGCCTGCGAGTTCTGCCGCGATGTCTTCGGCGGGGGATGCCGCGATCCGGGCGGCGAGTTCACCAGTTTCGAAATGCCGGCCCACGTCGTCGATCAACTCGACCGCCACCCAGCGGGAGTCGGCGCTGGGGTAGACCCCGCGGTGGACCGCCGAATCCGATTCCACCTCACCGACCGACGCCGCCGCCACGTATTCGGACACCGTGTACCCGACTACCTCGGCCATCGAAAGGTCAACGACCGCACCCGTATTCGAACGGGGGCCGATGGCCCACGCAGCAATGACAACCGCAGCGACCACCGACGAGAGGGGATCGGCCAGCACCGTGCCGAGCCGGGCGGGGTTTCCGTCGCCGTCGGTCGTGATCCCGGCGAGCCCACCGTAGGCCTGGACGTTGTTGGCGTACACGCGATAGCCGGACAGCGGTCCACCGGATCCGAAGCCCGACACGCGCATCATGAGTTGACCCGATGCTGCGAGTTCGGTTGGTGTGACGCCCAATCGGTTGAGCCGCGACGATCCCACGTTCTCGATCACGACGTTGCATGCGGACAGCGCGGCCGCGACGTCATCGGCCGCCGTGGCCGGGTCGATCAGCACGCTGCGCTTGGAGTGGTTGGCCACCGCGTAGTACGCACCGCGTTCGACACCGGCGATGCCGTCGGCGAAGGGGCCGCTGCGCCGGTAGATGTCGAGCCGATCGGGATCCTCCAGTCGCACGACGGTCGCGCCCATCGCCCCGAGCAGCGAGCCGATGATCGGACCGGCCAGCACGTGGGTGAGTTCGGCGATGCGCAGCCCGCGCAGGCCGCCAGGCCGGCGTTGACCGACCGCACCCGGTGTGGTCTTCCATGGCGGTCCGAGCACCGTGACGTCGCGGTCTCCGATCCGCTTCTGTATCAACGAGCTTCGCTGGGCCAGTTGAGGTGAGCCGAGCAGTTCGCCGGGCAGGTTGACCGGCGTGGACGGAACACCGTTGGCCTGCAGCAGCGCAGCGCAATCGGCTTTCCGACGCTCGAGGGTCCACTCGGTGACCTTGGCGTTGATCAGGTCGGCATGTTCGATACGTGCGGGCCGCTCGTCGAGGCCCGCGGCCCAGTCGGGATTGCCCAGCGCGGTCAGCAGCCCCTTCCACTGATGATTCTCCACCGCGGTGATGCGCACGAGCCCGTCTGCGCAGGTGAACACCCCCGACGGTGCGAGGTAGCGACCGCTGCCCGCGCGACCGGGACACCGGTACATGACGTGCGCGCACTCCGGCAGCGCGGCGGTGTAGATCACCGCCTCCTGCACCGAAACGTCCACGTGAACCGGAGACTGGGTGTCGTGATGTCGGTCCAGACCGTGCAACGCTGCGAGGGCGGCGACGGCGCCTGCCGACTTCAGTGCGACGTAGCCGGGGGCGGGAACGGGCTGACCGTCACTGCCTTCGATGGTGGCCAGTAAACCGCCGCTGGCTTGGGCGACGAGTTCACCACCCGGGTGCGAGGGTCCGTCGGCGCCGAACGGAGACAGCGTCACGATCACCGACGGGCATGCGACGGGCGCGATGGCGCCGTCGGCGATGACGATGTCGGATTCGCGAGAGTGCACGACGGGGTCGGCGCCGGGATCGAGTATCCGCTTGCGGTGGTCGAGAACAGCGTCGACGGCCGCAACCGGTTGCGGACCCAGCAAGACCGGGCCCACCCGGCGCGCCGGTGCACTGGGAATCTTGGCGACATCGGCGCCGAGGCTGGCGAGCAGCGCGGCGGCGGCCGAGCCGGCGATACCGTCACCGAGTTGCAGCACACGCACGCCGACCAGCAAATCCGTGGTGGAAGGATTCTGGCTCACGTACGCTCCTGTCTGGCTGTAGAACAATTGAACAGTATTCGTCTCATTGAGTCTATGATCACCTAGACCCGCCTGGTGGCCTCCTGGTTCACAAATTCACATCAGGTGTTCTATTGTTCATAGTATGGCGACGACCACGGGGCTGTCCGACGCCCGCTTCGACGAGCCGGCGTTCTACCTCGGCGACCCCAACGCGACGTTCCGACGACTGCGGGAGTCCGACCCGCTGCACTGGTACGAGGAAGGCCAGTTCTGGGTCGTCACCAAGTACGACGACATCAAGACGATCTCTGCGCGTCCGGAAAAGTTCAGCTCCGAACGCATCGCGATCATGATGGACTTGATCGCACATCGGCAGGGCGTCGACCCGCAGGGTTTCGGCAGCCGCGGAATCATGTTCATGGACCCACCCGAACACCGCGCACACCGCAAGGCGATCGGCGTCCGGTTCACCCCGGCGGCAGTCGCCAAGATGGAGGACCGCGTCAAACAGGTCGTCGCGGGGGCGTTCGACAAACTCCCCGACGGAGAGTTCGACTGGATCGAGCACATCGCCGAACCGATCCCGGTGTACATCTTTTCGTACTTCCTCGGTGTGCCGGAGTCGGACTGGCCACAGGTCGCGTCGTGGGCCACGACGATCGCCAAGGCGGGCAGCGGCCTGGCGACCGACGACGATTTCCAGGTGATCTTCGAGCAGATCGCGCCGTACCTGCTGGGCCTGACCGCTGAGCGGGCCAAGAATCCGCGCGACGATCTGCTGACGCTGTTGACCGAGGTGCGCATCGACGACGAACCGTTCAACGAGGTGCAGATCATGGTCTACGCGATGACGCTGCTGGCCGCCGGAAGCGAGACCACGCAGAGCCTGCTGGCCGGTCTCATCCAATGCCTGGACCTGCATCCCGATCAAGCCGAGAAGCTGTTCGCCGACCCGTCGCACTCCGAGAACGCCGTCGAGGAAACCATGCGGTGGTGGACTCCGGTGATGAGCATGGCGCGCCAAGCCGCCAAGGATGTCGAGATCCGCGGAAAGACCGTGCGTGAGGGGCAAGGTCTGCTGATGGCGTACGCCTCGGCCAACCGCGACCCCGACCACTGGGGTCCCACCGCCGAGGACTTCGACATCACCCGCCCCGACGCGGCCGGACACCTGGGTTTCGGTGTCGGCGAGCACTTCTGCATGGGGGCGGCCCTGGCGCGACGGGAAGCACGGTTCGTCCTCGCCGAGGTGCTCCAGCGCGCCAAGGGTGTCCGCGTGACGGGTCAGCGGGTACAGCGGGAGTCGTCGTTGGTCAACACGTTCGACCGGTTGGGCGTCACCCTGGACTACCGCTGACCCAGCCAA
Organism: Actinomycetes bacterium; assembly: GCA_023415515.1. Lineage (GTDB taxonomy): Bacteria > Actinomycetota > Actinomycetes > Mycobacteriales > Mycobacteriaceae > Mycobacterium. The sequence continues at coordinate 4,363 of JAEZKH010000097.1, read as the reverse complement.
TCGGTAATCGCCTTGCGATGCTCCGCCCGTGAGCCCAACGACGCGGCGAGGGTAGCCGCGCGGCGCAGGTACACATGCGCCTCGTGCTCCCACGTGTAGGCGATACCGCCGAACACCTGCGTCGCGCCCTCCGGAACCGTCCGCAGCGAGTCGATCGCCCAGAACGCTGCGAGCGAGACCAAGGCCGCCGCATCGCGATGGTCGTGGTCGCATGCGTCGGCGGCCCGGTTGACGAGCGCACGGCCGACCTCGATGTTCGACCGCTCGTCGACGAGTCGGTGCTTGATCGCCTGGAACGAGCCGATCGGCCGACCGAACGCGACGCGCACCTTGGCGTATTCGGTCGCGGCGGCGTTGGCGGCAGCGGCCACGCCGACCAATTCGGCAACGAGTCCGACGCGCCACCTCATGACCGTATCGCGGTGACGGCGTGCGGCGTCCGAACCGTCGGCGATGCGCTCGATCGGCGCCTCGTCGAGCGTGATGCGCGCCGCGGGACCGTGATCGAGCGGCGTCAGCGCCGTCCGGGTGACGCCTGGGCCGGTGGGATCGACGACACCGAGCAGCGACTCGTCGCCATGGGCGAGGACGACGAGACGTGTCGCGACAGCGCCGTAGGGGACGCAGGCGAACGTCCCCGACACGGTGGTGCCCGAAAGTACAGCCGTCGTCTCGGGCAGCACGACCGCGACGCCGTCGCCGCAGCGCTCTTCGCACCATGCCGCCGCGGCCGCCGCGGCCAAGGGTATGGGCGCCACAACGGATCCGGCCGCCTCGATCAGGACGGCCAACTCGCGCAGTGTTCCGCCTGCGCCGCCGGTGCTCTGCGCCACCAGTACGTCCGGCCAACCCAGTCCCGCGATGGTCTTCCACAGCGCGTCGTCGAATGCCGGTCCCGGCCCGTCCAGAAGCGAGCGGCTGCGTTCGACCGACCACGCCTGAGAGACGATGTCGTCCGCAGTTTGGCGAAGCTCGGCGAGTTCGGCCGCCCTATCGGCGATTTCGGCGAGTGAGGGTTCAGGGGTCACGGGGCAACCCCATCAGTCGTTCGGCGATCACGTTGCGTTGGATCTCCGACGTGCCCGCACCGAAGGTGGCCGCACGCATCAGCAAGTAGCTTTGGGCGACGTTGCCCTTCTTCGCGGCCCCGGGCGAGCCACGTTCCAACGTGCCCGCCGGTCCGGCCAACTCGAGCCCGAAGTTCGCCATCGACTGGTCCACCTCGGAGGTCAGCAGTTTGGCGACCGAGGCCTCCGGGCCAGGGCTGACGCCGCGCACGCCGGCGGCGGTGGCCTGCGCGGCGATCTGCCGCAACGCCTCGACCTGTGCCGCGTACCTGGCGATGCGATCGGCGACATAGCTGTCGGCAAACCCGTTGTCCGTCAATGCGTTCGGCTCCTGCGCCATCTTGACCAGGATGTCGAGGCGACGTTCGATCCGATGCGTGCGGCTTTGGCCGACCCGCTCGTATCCCAGCGTCGACTTCGCCACTTTCCAGCCGCCGTGCAGCGGTCCGAGGACATTCGACAGCGGCACCCGCACCGCGTCGAAGAACACCTCGTTGAACTCTGCCGCCCCGGTGATCTGCCGGATGGGCCGCACCTCGATACCGGGCGACTTCAGGTCGGCCAGGATGTAGCTGATGCCGTCGCGTTTCTCGGCGTTCGGGTCCGTCCGCGCCAGGATGTAGATCCAGTCCGCATAGGAAGCCTTCGACGTCCAGATCTTCTGTCCGCTGATCACGAGCTCATCGCCGTCGATCACAGCCTTCGTTTTCAACGCGGCAAGGTCGCTGCCGGCCTCGGGTTCGGAGAAGCCCTGGCACCAAACATCTTCCGCGGACAGGATGCGGGGGAGGTAGCGCGCCCGCTGCTCATCGGTGCCCCACTGGATGATGGTCGGGCCGAGTTGGTTGATGGCGCTGCGGTTGATCGGCTCCGGGGCGTGTGCCGCAGCCATTTCGGCATTGAAGATGAGCTGTTGGGTCGGGGTCGCGGCCCGTCCGCCGTACTCGGTCGGCCACGAGATCGCCGCCAGTCCCGCATCGTGCAGGCGGCGCTGCCATGTCCGCAGTCGGTCGAGTCGGCCCGTCTCACCGCCGTCGCGGCTGAGCAGGTCCGGCGTCAGCGACGCGGAGAGGAAGGCGCGCACCTCGTCGCGAAACGCGCGGTCTGCGTCGGTGAGGACGACGCCGTAGTCGCGTTCGGTCACGTGCCGCCGCGGATGATCGCCGCCATCCGCTCCTTCATCTCGCCGTAGGTGATCGCGGTGGTGTCTGCCTTCGGTGCACGGCCCGCATCCACCTTCGGTGCCGACAGGTCGAGTCCGGCGATCTTGTCCCGCAGCGCGGCCACAGTGCAGTTCTGCCGCCCGAGCCGCTCGACGGCGTCATAGCCGAAGGCGCGCGCCGCATTTCGCCACGTGATGGCCTCGACCTCATCGGCCGAACAGCCCTCCAACTGGGCGGCCAGTTGTTCCGGTGCGTCGGGCCAGCTGCTGTCGGAATGTGGGTAATCCATTTCCCAGCAGATGGTTTCGACCCCGATGCGGTCGCGCATCTCGATGCCGACCCGGTCGCGGATGAAGCACGACATGAAATTGCGGCGGAAGACGTCCGTCGGGGTCAGTCCGTTGCCGAGGTCGTCACCGGTCCACGCGCGCTGCCTGGAGTAGATGTCCTCGAACCGCTCGAGCAGGAACGGTATCCATCCGATGCCGCCTTCGGAGAGAGCGAACTTGATGGTGGGGAACTTGACGACGACGGGGGAGAAGATCAGGTCCGCGGTGAACCGCATGGTGTCGATCGCCAGCATCGAGTTGTACGCGAGATACGTGGTCTGATCCGACGGGACAGGTACACCGCCGCCGGTGCCGATGTGGATGTTGACGACGGTTTGGTTTTCGCACACCGCGTTCCAGAGCGGATCCCACTGCGGGTCCTGCCAGGGCGGCTGTCCGTAGCTGCCGATGTGTTGCGGCACCGTCACCGCATGGCATCCGTTCGCGGCAAGGCGCGCCACCTCACCGGCGGCCAGGACCGGATCCCACAGCGGCAGAATGCCCATCGGGATGAATCGGTCCGGATGGCGTCCGCACCAGTCCTCGACGTGCCAGTCGTTGTAGGCGCGGACCATCACCTCGGAGATGTCGCGGTCGCCGCGGTAGGTGAACAGTGCGCCCGAGATCGTCGGGAACGAGGGAAAGCACAGCGATGCCAGCACTCCGGCTGCGTTCATGTCGTCGACGCGGGCGTCGACGTCGTAGCAGCCGGTCCGCATGTCCTCGAAGCGTGACGGTTCGAATCCCCACTCGTCATTGGGACGGCCCGCGACGGCGTTGAGCCCGATATTGGGCATCTGCAGTCCCGCGTACTCCCAGAAACACACGCCGTCGTTGTCCTGCACGATCTTTGGCGCATCGTCGGCGAAGCGCGACGGCACCCTGCCTTTGAACATGTCGGGGGGTTCGACGGTGTGGTCGTCGACGCTGATCAGCACAAGGTCAAGAGGGTCGATCACCGGCAACATCCTAGACTACTGAACAGATTCTGTATATGTGTTCCAGTCAGCTCGCGGCCTGCGTCGCCGCATCTCTCAGCCAGTCGGCCATCATCCCGTAGACCAGCTCGATGCTGCCGCGTGCTTCGGCGTCGTCGCCGGACGGCACGTAGTCCACCTCCCACCCGACCCGACAACCGCCGTCGGATTCGGTGACGAAGACGACGGCGGTGAACCGGTCCACCGGCAGGGGGATGTTGGTGATCTCGTAGGACAACCGGCGCTCGTCAGGTCTGATCCACAGAAGCGTCTCGACCGCGGGTTCGTCGCCGGAACCGAGAATCTTCCTGCGCATGCCCGGTCCAGCGCCCTCGACCTCGACCTCGACGTCCATCGGGATCCAGCGCACGTCACCGAAATCGGCCAACAGCGCCCACACCGCGTCAGCGGGTGCGGCGACGTCCTTGCAGACAGTCATGGTCGGCATGGGGGGACAGTACCACCCATGTAACAATAGAGCGGCTAGTGTTCAGATGTGCTGCCGGTCGGTGGCGCGGAATCGAGGTGACGTGGGCACTGACGAACAAGCCGCCGGGGCCAGCTTCGAGGTCGATGAGGACTGGGTTCGTTACGAGGTGATCGAGCCGCACATCGCGCAGATCACGATCAACAGGCCCGACCGCCGCAACGCGATCTTGTCACCGGAGATGCATTCGATGTTCGCCGACCGGCTCCATCGGGCCGAGGACGACGACGAGGTCAAGGTCGTCATCCTGGTTGCGGAGGGCAACGATTTCAGCAGCGGTGATGACGTGCGTCGGCTGCCCGTCGAGCAGGCCGGCCTGCGCAAGGGCAAGCGGTTGGCG
>JAEZKH010000087.1 GCA_023415515.1 Actinomycetes bacterium | reverse complement strand
CGCTCGTCCCCGGCCCCGCTGCGGGCTTCGGGGGGGCGCGCGCAGACGCGCCGGCACGCAACGGAGCCGACGTCGCGATGCTCTCCCGCCCCGACGACGACCTCACCTCCGCCGCACAGCGAGTGCGCGCGCACGGCGGCAAGGTGATGACCATCGGGGCCGACGTCGCCGACTCGGCGGCGGTGCGCGGTGCCTTCGATCGTGTCGAAGCCGACTTCGGCCCGATCGACGCTGTGCACAACAACGCGGGCATCTCGGTGGTCAGCCCATTGGCGGACACCACCGACGAGGTCTTCCACCGGCTCGTCGACGTGAACCTCGCGGGTTCGTTCTTCGTGCTGCGCGAGGCGGCGCGGGTGATGCAGTCCCGCCGCAGGGGCGCGATGGTGAACACCGGCTCCGAACTGGCGATCATCGGGCAGGCGGGCTACGTCGCCTATACCGCGACGAAGGGTGCGATCGTCGCGATGACACGCAGCGCGGCAGCCGAGTTGGCGTCGTGGGGCATCCGCGTCAACGCCGTCTGCCCGGGCACCACCAAGACGCCGATGTTCCTCGCCGAGTTCGACGACGCCTCCGATCCCGAAGCCGAACTCGCCGACAACGCGGCAAGCGTTGCCATGCAGCGGATCGCCGAACCGTCCGAGATCGCCGAAGCAGTCGTGTTTCTGCTGTCGGATCGGGCCGGCTACATCACGGGCACACATCTGATCGCCGACGGAGGGCGCACCTCGTGTGTGGCTGCCGGATCGATCGGCGTCGCAACACCATCCACCACCACCGGAGAGTCCGCATGACCGAACCCACAGAAGCTCCGCCGTCGCAGTCCCGGCTCGAACAGCTCGGGTACTCCCAACAGCTGGTCCGGCGCCTCAACATTCCCGAAGTCGTGGGCCTGGCGATGGCCGACGTCTCGCCTGCGATGGCCGTCCTGTTCCTTTCCGCAGGAGTGTTCGTCATCGGCGGCACGTTCTCGATCGGCGCAGGCCTCATCCTGTCGGTCGTGGTGGTCCTCATCTCGCTCTGTCTTGCCGAGTTGGCGAGCATGTTTCCCATCGCGGGCGGCATGTACTCCCTGGTGCGCAAGGTCCTTCCTGGGCCGTTCTCGTGGATCACGATGTTCAACTACCTCATCCAGGGCATCGTCATCCCGGCCAGCATCGCGTTGGGGATGGTCGGCTTCCTCAAAGACCTGATCCCGGGCATCGGTCTTCCCGACACCGTGGTGGCCATCGTGTTGCTGGCGCTGGCCACCGGCATCGGCCTGACGAAGGTCGAAGTCGGGGCGTGGGCGACCGGTGCGATGGTGATCGTCGAATGCACCGTGCTCGGCATCGTGACCGTGGCGGCGCTGGCCCACCCGCACCAGAATCTGGCAGAAGTGACCTTCCATCCGACGGTCCTGAACAACGGCGAACTGGTCGCGGTGGGTTTCGCGGTGATGCTGGCGACGTTGGCGCCTGCGTTCAACGTGATCAACGGATACGACGCGGCGCTGGGCTTCGCCGAGGAACTCAAAGGCGGCGAGCGCAACATCGCCAAGGCGGTCATCATCTCCGCGGTGCTCGCGTGCGTGCTGATCATGGTTCCGCTGATCTCGGCGATCGTCGCGGCGCCCGACCTGAAGGAGTTCTTCAGCGATACAGCACCCGTCGTGTACTCGGTGCAGGCGTCGCTGGGGGACAACGCCCGCGTGATCGTCGACATCGGGGTGTGCATCGCACTGTTCAACGCGATGCTCTCGCTGCTGATGTACTTCGGCCGTGGCGTCTACACCACCGGTCGCGACAACATGTGGCCCGCGCGGGTCAATCGTTTCGTCGGTTCCATCAACAGGTTCCGTGTTCCGGGCGTCGGCATCATGTGCCTTGCGGTGCCCGCTGCCGTGCTGGTGTTCACCTCGGCGCTGAACTTCTTGATCATCTTCTCCGGGACCGTCATCGCGGCGGTGTACTTCTGCATCGGGCTCGCCGCCTTCTGGAGTCGCCGATCGATGCCCGATGAGCATCGGCCGTTCAAGATGCCGTTCTGGCCGCTGCCGCCGCTGGTGGTGATCGTCTTCACCGGCATCGCACTCGCCACCCAGGAGACCCAGTACCTCGTCGCCGAGATCGTGCTGATCGCCCTCGCGCTCGCCGCATGGGCGGGCTCCAAGGTGTGGTCACCGCGCACCGAGGCGTCGGGCGAACCCGAGGAGACCCTCGTATGAGCCCCGAGACCGCCCCGCGGATCTACCAGGACATGACCTGGGAAGAGATCTCGGCGGCCGCGAAAGCCGACGTGCCGATCGCCATCCCGATCGGGGCCACCGAGCAGCACGGCACACACCTGCCCGTGTGCACCGACTGGGTGCTGCCGTCGCGGGTGCTCTGCGACGCAGCGCGGGTGCGCGACATCGTCGTCGGACCGTTTCTTCCGTTCGGCTACCGCAGCAGGCCGGGTAGTGGCGGCGGGCAGCACTTTCCCGGCACCGTGTCCCTGCGCGCGACGACATTCATGAGTGTGCTCGAAGACGTCTTGAGTGAGCTCAAGCGCGGTGGATTCCGCAACATCATGCTGTACAACTGGCACTACGAGAACACGGGTTTCGTCTACGAGCCGGCTTTCCTTGTCGCCGAGCGCAATCCGGAGCTCAAGATCGTCGTGGTCGAGGACGTCTTCCCTGAGTTCACCGCCGAGCGCAAGAAAGCCATCTGGCCCGATGGCTTCCCCGGCCTGGCGCTCGAGCATGCCGCGGTCATCGAGACATCGCTGTGGATGCATCACGAACCGTCGGCGGTGCGCACCGACCGGATGGCGCATGACGCCCCCGAGCGGGTGGTCAATCACGACGTCCTGCCGATCGACACGCGGATGTCGACGGCCAGCGGTTCGCTGTCCTCGCCGATGGGTGCCAGCGCGGACGTCGGCAAGCTGATCAACGAATGGCTTGTGCAGCGTGTGGTCGAGATCGTCGACGACGAGTTCGCCCGGCGAGACTCAACTCGGGACGGCGAGCAGGTCTCTGGCGCGTAGCGCCAGCCAGAACTCGGCGAGGGTCGCCGTGTCGGCGATGCGTCGACCGGTGATCTCCTCGATCCGTTGAATGCGGTACACCACGGTCTGCCGGTGGATGCCGAGTTCGGCAGCGGTCTGCAGCCAGGACCGTTGGCATCGCAGATACGTGTCGAGTGTGGTGACCATGTCGCTGGAATGGGTTGCGTCGTAGTCGATGAGCTTCCCGAGCACACGGTCGACGACGATGCGCGCCTCCTCGGGGTCGCGCAGCACCGAGAACATCGTCGCATCGGCGAACCGCGCGGATTTGCGCGAGGTGGTGACGGCAACGCGCACCGCCCACGTCGCCTCCCGCACGGCGTTCGGCGCGCGGGAAGGCCGCGACAGCGGCTCGCTGATGCCCAGCGTCGCCTGCTCGCCGAGGCGCTTGGCAAGCGCGTCGAGCGCCCGATCGGTGACCGGCATCAGCGCATACAGCAGTGCCGCGCGGCGCAGCAGCAGATGCGGCACCGAGCGGCGTCCGAGGCCGAGATGAAGCTGCCGCTCGCTGGCTGCCGACACCCCGTCGGCGGCCACCACGCAGCACGTCGCGGCGTTCAGTCCGCGCTCACCGAGCTCCCGGTCGCCGTCGCGGTCGCTCATCCTGCCGTCGCAGAGCTGACCCATCACCTCGGCGCCGATGCGCCGTTCGTGCTCGCGGCGGGCGTTCTGCTGGGCCAGCAGCACCGCCACTGCGGAGGCGAGGTGCTGCAGGTGCACCATGTCGGTGGTGGGACCGCGAAAGGCGAAGGTGGCCAACACCGTCGGCTCTTCGTCGGGCACTTCGACGACGAGCGCGCGTTCGGCACCGGCGCCGACGTGAAGCACCCCGGGGATCGCACCCCCTCTGGCAGCGATCTCGGCCGTGATCATCCTGCGCAGGTCTTTGGGCGGCGGCTTGGACGCCTCGAGCGCGACGGCGCCGGTGGCGGCGTCGAGCACCGCGATCCGGCAGGCCAGGTCGCGCTCCAACTGGGCCAGCACGTTGGCGGGTCCGGAGTGCGACACCGACTGGCGGATCACGTTGTAGACGCGCTCGGTCACCGCGACGCGGCCACTGCCCGCCGCGTCGGCGACAGCGCGACCGATCGAGGCGAAGCCGACCGAATAGGGCACCGTCATGATCGGGAACCCGAGGCGGTCGGCGACGGCAACCGCCTCGGTGCTCACTTCGGGCGTGGCGCCGTCCAAACCGATCACGATCCCGCACATGCCGTTCTCGGTCAGCCCACGGATGAGCGCCGTCTGGCCGTCGGCCGAAGCCGGCAGGGTCTGTCCGTTCTTCATCAGTAGTTCGCCGCCGGCCAGATACGACCACGGCTCCTCGAGATCAGATGTCTGGGCCCAGGTCACCTGGGAGTCCAGGCCGGCGGCTCCGGCCCGTAAGCGCAGCCGGAGGTGCGGGGTGTCGAGCAGGTCGCGCACCGTCGGCGGGGCCATCACATCAACCTAGATGATCGTATGAACATGTGCAGAAAGTTCAGACGTTGGACGTATTCCGTTCACCGGCCATCGCGAAGCACAGTTGCGGCGGGTGAGAACTCCAGCGACGGGAGCCGACATGGCCGAATCGATCGACACCACCGCCGTGGGTGACGGACTTCCGGAGCGGTTGCAGCGCGGATTCAGCTTTCGGTCGGCGCTGTCGCTGGCCTTCGCCGACGTGTCTCCGATCGCAGCCGTCTACGCGATCTTCACACTCGGCCTCTTCGCGGCCGGGCCGAAGTTCTTCTGGGCGTTCCCGATCGTGCTGATCGGACAGCTGATGGTGGCCGCCGTGTTCGGAGAGTTGGCGTCGCGGTGGCCGTACGCGGGCAGCGTCTATCAATGGTCGCGACACGTTCAGGGGACCACGTGGGGTTGGGTGGCGGCCTGGGCGTACATGTGGGGCCTGACGATCGCGCTGGGCACGCTGTCCTACGCGGCAGGTGGCTTCCTGCTCAACATCTTCGGGGTCGGCGAACCCAACCGCTGGCAGATCGCCACGATCGCGATCGGGATCATTCTGGTCGGGACCGTCGTCAACATGGTGGGCCGCAGAGTCCTCAAGATCATGGTCGCCATCAGCATCACGTGCGAGGTGATCGGCTCACTCGGTCTCGGCCTGGTGCTTCTGCTCTTCTACCGGGAGAACCCGTTCTCGGTGCTCTTCACCAGCGCAGGCATTCCCGACGCGGCATCGTGGGCCTCGGGCCCGATGCTGCTGGCGATCGCCTACGTCGGATGGTCGTTTCTCGGCTTCGAGGCGGCAGGGTCGGTGGCCGAGGAGGTCGACGAGCCGGAACGCAATGTGCCCAAGGCGATCATCCTCGCGTTGCTGCTCGTCGGACTCGTCGTGATGTTCTCCGCCGCCGCCTTGATCCTGTCGATTCCAGACCTTCCCGGCGCGGTGGCCGCACAGTCGGGTGAAATGGTCGCCGACACCCTCGCCTTCCATCTCGGTGCCGGTGTGACAAAACCGCTTCTGGCGATGTTCGTCATCGGATTCGTCTCCAGCTTCCTCGCCGTGCAGGCAGCGGTGTCACGGTGCATCTGGGGGGCCGCTCGGGACCACAGCCTGCCGGGCTCGAAAGTACTTGGCGGACTGGCCGGCCCGGAGCGTCTCCCGGTCAACGCGATCGGATTGACCGCGGTCGTCGCCATCGTGTTCGTGCTGCTCGCCGGTACCGAGTTCTACAACATCCTGGTGAACTTCAACATCATCGGCTTCTACATCGCGTTCGGTGTGCCGGTGATCGGCGCGGCCCTCGCGCGGCTGACCGGCAAGTGGAAACCCGGACCGTTCAACCTCGGCCGGTGGGGCGCGCCGATCACCTATCTGGCGTCGCTGTGGGTCATCTTCGAAACCGTCAACGTGGCGTGGCCGCGTACCTCGCCTGATGTGCCCTGGTACATCAGTTGGGCCAGCGTGATCACCACCGTCGTGCTGGCGGTTGTCGGCACGCTGATCTACCTGTCGGTGCGGCGCAACATCCAAGCGCCGATCGCGGAGCGCCTCGCAGGCGCGCCGCCGCCGAAGTGAACCGCGTCGCGGTCGTCACCGGCGCGTCGTCGGGCATCGGCGCGGCCGTCGCGGCAGCACTCGCAACAGACGGTTATCAGGTTGCTGCAGTTGACCGTGACGAATCAGCCCAGTACGTCGTCGACGTCGTCGACCCGAAAGCCGTCGCCGCAGCGATCGGGCAGGTGGCCGGTGAGCTCGGACCGATCGACGCGGTGGTCAGCGCGGCGGGCCATTACGAAGCGGTGCCCGTCGCAGACATCACCGCAGACCAACTCCATCGCATGCTGCGGGTGCACCTGGGCGGGCTGCGCAACGTCGCCCGCGCGGCGCTGCCTGCGATGATCGAACGCCGAAGCGGCAGCATCGTCGCGGTCACCTCCGAACTGGCCGTCGGTGGCGGGGACGGCGAAGCGCACTACGCGGCGGCCAAGGGCGCCGTCATCGGGCTGGTTCGAAGCCTCGCCGTGGAGGTCGCCGGACACGGGGTCCGGGTGAACGCCGTCGCGCCGGGCCCGACCGATACGCCTCTTCTGGCGCCCGATTCACCCTGGCGCGCACCGGAATACCTGGCGACGCTGCCGGCCCGGCGGCTGGCGCGACCGTACGAAATCGCAGAAGTGGTGCGCTATCTCGTCAGCGACGACGCCGGCTTCTGCACCGGCGAGGTGTTCTCGCCGAACAGTGGGGCGGTGATCTGACGTGGCGCGGCACGCCGGGCGGATAGCCCTGGTCAGCGGTGCGACGCAGGGGATCGGGGCCGCCATTGCCGAACGGCTGGCGGCCGAGGGGGCCACCGTCGGCATCAACGGGCCGACGCGTGACCATCGCATGGCCGCAGTCGTCACCGCCACCGGCGGGTTTCCCGCTGCAGCAGACGTTTCCGATCCCGGGGCCGTCACCGCGATGGTCGCCGACATCGAACACACTCGCGGGCCGGTGGACATCCTGGTCTGCAACGCCGCCTACATGACGATGGGGCCGTTCGTCGACCACCCCGACGACGACTGGTGGAAGGTCGTCGACACCAACCTGTCGGGGACGGTTCACCTGGTTCAGGCGGTGCTTGCGGGTATGCGGAGTACAGGCGGCGGCAACATCGTGATCATCGCGTCGGAATGGGGCGTGATCGGTTGGCCCAACGCGGGTGCCTACTGTGCGTCCAAGGCCGGCCTGATCGCGCTGACGAAATCGCTCGGTCGCGAGCTGGCCCCCGACAACATCACGGTGAACGCCGTCGCGCCGGGCATCGTCGACACCCCCCAGCTGCAGATCGACGCCGACGACGCGGGTGTTGCGCTCGCCGAGATGCATGAGCGCTACGCGCGAGAGATCCCGATCGGGCGTATCGGAAAGCCTGCTGACATCGCAGCTGCGGTGTCACTTTTGGCCCGCGAGGACTTGCGGGCGTTCGTCGGCCAGACGGTCCAGATCAACGGAGGGACAACACGATGCCGGACGTGACGGGGCAATCCGAGCCGGTGCAGCCGGTCGACGGAACCGTGGTACCCCGCTATGCGGGCTTCTCGACGTTCGCGCGGTTACCGCGCATCGGCGACGTACCGAACTACGACGTGGCCGTCGTGGGCATCCCCTTCGACACCGGTGTCAGCTATCGACCGGGGGCGCGGTTCGGTCCCGCGCACGTTCGGCAGTGCTCGCGGGTGCTGCGGCCCTATCACCCTCAGATGGAGGTCATGCCGTTCGCCACCCAACAGGTCGTCGACGCGGGCGACATCGCGTGCACACCCTTCGACATCGCAAAGGCCATGCAACAGGTCGAGGAGCAGGCCTCCGCGCTCATCGCCGATGGCGCGCGCATCATCACGATCGGGGGAGACCACACGATCGCGTACCCGTTGCTGCGCGCGCACAACCGAATTCACGGACCCGTCGCTCTGGTGCACTTCGACGCGCACCTCGATACCTGGGACACCTACTTCGACGCCCCGCTGACGCACGGCACGCCGTTCCGCCGGGCAGCAGAGGAAGGCCTCTTCGTGTCCGGTCACAGCGCGCACGTCGGCATCCGGGGAGCGCTGTACTCGCCCGACGATCTCTCGTCGGACGCCGAACTCGGTTTCACCGTGGTGCACTGCCGCGAGTTCCAGACACGTACCGTCGCAGATGTGGTCGCACAGTTGAGGGACACCGTCGGCGATCATCCGCTGTACGTGTCGATCGACATCGACGTGCTCGACCCGGCGCATGCGCCCGGGACCGGCACGCCGGAGATCGGCGGGATGACCAGTCGTGAACTGCTCGAGGTGGTTCGCGGGTTCGACGGGCTCGACATCGTCGGCGCGGACATCGTGGAGGTCGCGCCCGCATACGACCATGCCGAACTGACCGGTATCGCAGCCGCCTTCCTCGCCTACGAATTCCTTGCGCTGCTGGGTCGGGCGCGGAGCCGGGCATGACCGTGCCGCCGGTGCCGTGGCCGAACGGTGCCCGATGTGCGGCGTCGTTCTCGTTCGACGTGGACGCCGAATCGGCGATGCTCGGCGTCGATCCGACGCACGCCGACCGGATGTCGGCCATCAGCCACCAGGCCTACGGTCCCATCACCGGGGTGCCGCGGTTGCTGAGAATCCTTGCCAAGCACGGCCTCACGTCGACATTCTTCGTGCCCGGCTACACCGCGGTGCGCTATCCGGATGTGGTGCGCGCCATCGTCGCCGCCGGCCACGAGATCGCCCACCACGGCTATCTGCACGAGCCGATGCGCGGCAAGACCGAGGAGCAGGAAGCCGACATCCTCGACCGGGGGCTGGATGCGCTGGAGTCGGTCACCGGCAGCCGCCCGGTCGGCTACCGCGCACCGATGTGGGAACTCAATTGGCACTCACCGAAGCTGTTGCGGGACAGAGGTTTTCTCTACGACAGCAGCCTGATGGATGCCGACCATCCTTACGAGCTCGAGGTGGATGGCGGCGGTCCGCTGGTGGAGATCCCGCTGCAGTGGGCGCTCGACGACTGGGAGCAGTACTGCTATGTGCCCGAGTTCAGCGGCAGCGGGCTGATCGAGAGTCCGACCAAGGTGGTCGAGATGTGGCGACTCGAATTCGACGCGATGCGCGCCGAAGGTGGGGTCTACGTGCTGACCAACCATCCGTTCCTGTCGGGGCGGCCGTCGCGCGCGCAGGCACTGGACTCCCTGATCTCCTACGTCTGCTCACATGACGACGTGTGGGTGGCGAGCCTGGAGGCGATTGCCGACCACGTCCGCGGTCTCGGTCTGCCGCCGCGGTCGGTACGACGGCCCGACCCCGCCGACTTCTGATATGTCGGCCGTGTCGCGGCTCGACTGCGCTGCGTGTGCCCCTACGATCACCCGGTGGTCGATCGCTATGGCGCCGATGTGCTCGCCGACAATCCGCACAGGAAGCCCCGCTCCGCCGAGCTGCCCGTCGAGATGGGGATGGTGGTCGAGGACGCCCAGACCGGCTATGTCGGCGCGGTGGTCAGGATCGAATACGGGCGGATGGAGCTCGAGGACGCCCGCGGGCACCGCAAGCCCTTTCCGGTCGGTCCCGCGTACCTGATCGACGGTAAGCCGGTGATCCTGACCGCGCCGCGCCGCGCGGCCCCGACGGCGGCGACGCGCACGGCCTCCGGTTCTGTGGCGGTGCCCGGCGCAAAGGCGAAGGTCGCGCTCTCCAGCCGCATCTACGTCGAGGGCCGCCACGACGCCGAACTCGTCGAGCAGGTGTGGGGCGACGATCTGCGAATCGAAGGCGTTGTCGTCGAATACCTCGGCGGCGTGGACGATCTCACCGCCATCGTCAGAGACTTTCGGCCGGGCCCGGGGCGAAGGCTGGGGGTCCTCGTCGACCACCTCGTCGCCGGGTCGAAGGAGGCGCGGATCGCAGATGCGGTGCGGCGCGGACCGGGCGGCGCGCACACGCTCGTGGTGGGTCATCCGTTCATCGACATCTGGCAGGCGGTCAAGCCCGGCCGGCTGGGTATTGCGGCGTGGCCGACCGTTCCGAAGGGAACCGATTGGAAGAAGGGCGTCTGCCGCGCGCTCGGCTGGCCGCGCGCGCACCAGGCCGACACCGCGAGGGCATGGCAGCGCATCCGCGCCACCGTGCGGGACTGGAACGACCTCGAGCCCGCACTCATCGGACGGGTCGAGGAGCTGATCGACTTCGTGACGCAACCGGAGTCGTAGCTCCGTGGTAAGCAGGGAGCGTGTCTGACGGTCTGTTCGACGTCCCCGGCGAGCCGACGTCGACCGGCGGCGCAACAGGACCGGTCGGGGCGTCCAGCCCGCTGGCTGTCCGGATGCGGCCCGCATCGCTCGACGAGGTCGTCGGCCAGGATCACCTGCTCGGGCCGAACTCGCCGATGCGCCGCCTCGTCGAGGGTTCCGGTGCGGCCTCGGTCATCCTCTACGGTCCGCCCGGCACCGGTAAGACGACGTTGGCCTCGCTGATCTCGCAAGCGACGGGCCGCCGGTTCGAGGCGCTGTCCGCGCTCTCGGCCGGCGTCAAGGAGGTCAGGGCCGTCATCGAGAAGGCCCGCGTCGCCGCGCTACACCACGGCGAACAGACCGTGCTGTTCATCGACGAGGTGCACCGGTTCTCCAAGACCCAGCAGGACGCGCTGCTGAGCGCCGTCGAGAACCGGGTCGTCCTGCTCGTGGCGGCCACCACGGAGAATCCGTCGTTCTCGGTCGTCGCTCCGCTGCTGTCGCGCTCGCTGATCCTGCAGTTGCAGCCCCTCACCGCCGACGACGTCCGCGAGGTGGTGATGCGCGCGATCGACGATCCGCGCGGGCTGGCAGGCAAGGTCGAGGTCGACGCCGACGCGGTCGATCTGGTGGTTCAGCTCGCCGCAGGCGACGCGAGGCGGGCGCTGACCGCGCTGGAGGTGGCGGCCGAGGCGGGGGACAGGATCACCGTCGAGACGGTCGAGCAGTCGCTGGACAAGGCGGCGGTTCGATACGACCGCGACGGCGATCAGCACTACGACGTCGTGAGTGCCTTCATCAAATCGGTTCGAGGATCCGATGTCGACGCGGCGCTGCACTACCTGGCGCGGATGCTGGTCGCGGGCGAGGACCCGCGGTTCGTCGCGCGCAGGTTGATGATTCTCGCCAGCGAGGACATCGGGATGGCGGACCCGACCGCGCTGCTGACAGCGGTCGCAGCCGCGCAGACGGTGCAGCTGATCGGCATGCCGGAAGCTCAACTCACGTTGGCGCACTGCACCGTTCACCTTGCGACGGCGCCCAAGTCGAACGCGGTGACAACGGCGCTCGGCGCGGCCATGAGTGACGTCAGGCAGGGCAAGGCGGGCCTCGTCCCACCGCACCTGCGCGACGGGCACTATGCCGGCGCAGAGGCACTGGGCAACGCGGTCGGCTACAAGTACAGCCACGACGATCCCGACGGTGTAGTGCCGCAACAGTATCCGCCCGATGAGCTGGTGGGTGTCGACTACTATCAGCCGACCGGCCACGGCGCCGAGCGCGAGATCGCAAGCAGGTTGGACAAGTTGCGGGCCATCGTTCGTCGCAGACGCTGAGTGGTGACGCCGAACGCAAGTACCGCCGGTGTGGACACCGTGCTGGGAACACTCTGAACACACGGGAGCCCGGCGGCCAGGGGCAGCCGCCGGGCTCGTTTCGTGCGGTCGGGGGTTAGCGGAGCAGACCTGAACGCCTGCGTCCGCCGACGATGCCGGTGCGCCTGCGTCCCATCATCGACGACACCAGTGCGACACCGATGGCCGCGACGATGACCTGCACCAGAAGCTCCAGCCAGTCGATTCCGTTGGTTACCGTCGGAATGCCCAGCATGCGCGCGATCGCGGTGCCGAGGAAGGCGCCGACGATGCCGACCAGAACTGTCGCGAGCATGCCGATGGGCTGCCTGCCGGGAACCACCAGACGGCCGAGTACGCCGACGACGATGCCGATCAGAATTGCGGTGATAACGCCGGTGATGGTCATCTCTACTCCTCTAGGTCGGTACGGGGTGAACAAGGGGTGGATCTGGGTGGATAGGAGATACCCTCGGCGTCTCGCTAATAAACGCCTGCGTCAATCGGCTGTGGGTCCCGTTGCAGGTCACGCCATCTCAGGCAGCCGTAGGTGGGCCACTGCCAGGTCCTCCGGCCGAAGTGCGGCTTCGAGAGTTCTTTAACCTGGATTGATGGACTCCGATGTACTCGAGATCGACACCACAGAACGGCGCACGGTGGACCTGACCGATGCGGTTCGCTCGTTTTGCGCTGGTCACGAGGACGGCCTGTGCAATGTGTTCGTCCCGCATGCCACCGCGGGGGTGGCGATCATCGAAACCGGTGCGGGATCGGATGCCGACCTCATCGACACACTGGAGAACCTGCTGCCGCGTGACGACCGTTACCGCCACTCGCACGGTTCGCCGGGCCACGGCGCCGACCACGTGCTGCCCGCGCTGGTGGCGCCGTCGGTGACGGTGCCGGTGCAGGACGGCCGACCGCTGCTGGGAACTTGGCAGAGCGTCGTCCTCGTTGACCTGAACAGGGATAATCCGCGCCGGTCGGTGCGGCTGAGTTTCATAAACGGCTGATGATCGCGCGACAAATGTGACCGGTACTGTAGTGCGGTCGGTTGATCAGGACACCGAGACCGCGAAGGATGGCGGCTAGTGCAGACACACGAGATCAGGAAGCGATTCCTCGATCACTTCGTGAAGGCGGGCCACACGGAGGTGCCGAGCGCATCCGTGATCCTCGACGACCCCAACCTGCTCTTCGTGAACGCGGGCATGGTGCAGTTCGTGCCGTATTTCCTCGGTCAGCGCGCCGCGCCGTGGAACCGTGCGACGAGTATCCAGAAGTGCATCCGCACACCCGACATCGACGAAGTCGGCATCACGACCAGGCACAACACGTTCTTCCAGATGGCCGGGAACTTCTCGTTCGGCGACTACTTCAAGAAAGGCGCCATCGAGCTGGCCTGGACGCTGTTGACCAATCCCGTCGATCAGGGCGGCTACGGCTTCGATCCGGAAAAGCTGTGGGCCACGGTTTATCTCGACGACGACGAAGCCGCAGACCTGTGGTGTGAGGTAACCGGGATACCCGCGGAACGAATCCAGCGGCGCGGGATGGCCGACAACTACTGGTCGATGGGAATCCCGGGACCGTGCGGTCCGTCGTCGGAGATCTATTACGACCGCGGCCCCGAATACGGCATCGAGGGTGGTCCCGAGGCCAACGAAGACCGCTACATCGAGATCTGGAACCTCGTGTTCATGCAGAACGAGCGCGGCGAGGGCACGTCGAAGGAGAACTTCGAGATCCTCGGTCCGCTGCCACGCAAGAACATCGACACCGGCATGGGCGTCGAACGTGTCGCCTGCTTGCTGCAGGGCGTCGACAACGTCTACGAAACCGACCTGCTGCGTCCGGTGATCGACCTCGTGGCGGGCATCGCGCCGCGCGGCTACGGCGACGGCAATCACGACGACGACGTCCGATATCGGATCATCGCCGACCACAGCCGCACCGCGGCCATCATCATCGCCGACGGTGTCAGCCCCGGTAACGACGGCCGCGGCTACGTGCTGCGCCGCCTGCTGCGCCGGATGATCAGGTCGGCGAAATTGCTGGGCATCGAGCAGCCGATCGTCGCCGACATCATGGCCACCGTCCGCGATGCGATGGGTCCGTCGTATCCGGAACTGGTCAGCGACTTCGATCGGATCCAGCGCATCGCCGTGGCCGAGGAGATCGCGTTCAACCGCACCCTTGCCTCGGGTTCGCGGCTGTTCGACGACGCGGCCCGCGCGACGAAGCAATCCGGCGCCACGGTGCTCTCCGGTACCGACGCCTTCACGCTGCACGACACCTACGGCTTCCCGCTGGAGCTGACCCTGGAGATGGCCGCGGAGTCGGGCCTCACCGTGGACGAAGAGGGTTTCCGCGGACTGATGGCCGACCAGCGGCGGCGCGCCAAGGCCGACGCAGCCGCGCGCAAGCAGGCCCACACCGACCTGTCGGCGTACCGCGAGTTGGTCGACGCGGGCCCGACCGAGTTCACCGGCTTCGACGAATTGACCACCGAAGCAAGGATTCTCGGCATCTTTGTCGACGGTAGACGCGTCCCTGTCGTCTCACACGACGCTCAGCAGGCCGCGCGCGTAGAGCTCATCCTCGACCGCACTCCGTTCTACGCGGAGTCGGGCGGCCAGATCGCCGACGAGGGCAGCGTCGCAGGCACCGGTTCATCGAGCACCGCCAAGGCAGCGGTCAGCGATGTGCAGAAGATCGCGAAAACACTGTGGGCCCATCGCATCAACGTGGAGTCCGGTGAGTTCGTCGAGGGCGACACCGTCGTCGCGGCCGTCGACCCGCGATGGCGTCACGGCGCAACGCAGGGCCATTCCGGCACCCACATGGTGCATGCCGCGCTGCGCCAGGTGCTCGGCCCCAACGCCGTTCAGGCCGGCTCGCTGAATCGGCCCGGCTATCTGCGCTTCGACTTCAACTGGCAGGGTGCGCTGACCGAGGATCAGCGTACGCAGATCGAAGAGGTCACAAACGAGGCCGTCGAAGCCGACTACGAGGTGCACAGCTTCACCACCGAACTCGAGAAGGCCAAGGCGATGGGCGCGATGGCGCTGTTCGGCGAGGCATACCCCGAGCAGGTGCGGGTGGTCGAGATCGGCGGCCCCTTCTCGTTGGAACTGTGCGGCGGCACGCACGTGCACAACTCCGCGCAGATCGGTCCCGTCACGATTCTGGGTGAATCGTCGATCGGCTCCGGGGTGCGGCGCGTCGAGGCCTATGTCGGACTCGACTCGTTCCGGCACCTCGCCAAGGAACGCGCTCTGATGGCCGGGCTGGCGTCCTCGCTCAAGGTGCCGTCGGAGGAGGTGCCCGCCAGGGTGGCCCAACTGGTGGAGCGGTTGAAGACCGCGGAAAAGGAACTCGACCGGATGCGGCTGGCCAACGCGCGCGCGGCGGCGGTCAACGCCGCCGCGGGAGCCGAACAGGTCGGTAAGGTCCGTCAGGTGGCGCAGCGGATGGCCGGTGGCACGTCGGCGGGCGATCTGCGCAGCCTGGTCGGCGACATCCGCGGCAAGGTCGGTTCAGAACCTGCGGTGATCGCGTTGATCGCCGAGGGGGAGAACGACACCGTCCCGTTCGTCGTCGCCGTCAACCCCGCCGCCCAGGATCTCGGGCTGAAGGCCAATGAGCTGGTGAAGGCACTGGGCGCCGCAGTCAACGGTCGCGGTGGCGGCAAGGCGGACATGGCGCAGGGCTCGGGCAAGGGCGCAGCAGGTATCGACGCGGCCCTGGCCGCTCTACGCGCGGAGCTAGGCCGGAGCTGACCAGGTGCCCAACCACGAACACCGGCTGCCGGATCGGCCCGGAGCCGATGACCCGGGACGGGGACGCAGGCTCGGCGTCGACGTCGGCAAGGTTCGTATCGGCGTCGCGGTGAGCGATCCGGACGGCATCCTGGCCACGCCAGTGGAGACCGTCCGCCGCGACAGAACCGACCGTCACCTGCGTCGGCTGGTTCAGCTCACCGATGAACTGGAGATCGTCGAGGTGGTAGTGGGTCTGCCCCGCACGTTGTCCGACCGGACCGGTCCGTCAGCGGAGGACGCCATCGACCTCGCGGAGACGTTGGCGCGCCATGTCGCCTCCGTGCCGGTGCGGATGGCCGACGAACGCCTGACGACCGTGACCGCGCAGCGCTCGCTGCGGGAGGCGGGCGTGCGGGCAAGGGGACAGAAGGCGATGATCGACCAGGCCGCTGCAGTCGGGATTCTGCAGAGCTGGCTGGATCAGAGGCGGACAACACTCAACGAGGTCGGGAATGCCTGACGCCTGGGGACGTGAACGTCCGCAGCCCGTCGCGGTCGGCCCACCGCGGCGGCGGTTGAGCCGCGCTGACCGCGCCAGGGAAGCGCGGCGCAGGCGCAGGCGTCGTCTGGTGCGCGGCGTCACACTGAGCGTGTTCATCGTTGTTGTCGTGGGGGCGGTATTTCTCGGTTCGCGGATGTGGCACAGCGTGTTCGGCGGAGGCTCCGACTACTCCGGGGAGGGCAAGGCCGACATCGTCATCCAGGTGCACGACGGCGACTCGACGACCGCGATCGGGCAGACGCTCGAAGACCACGACGTGGTGGCCACATCCAAGGCTTTTGTCACCGCGGCGCAAGGCAATTCGTCGATCGAGGCCATCCAGCCCGGCTACTACAAGATGCGCACCGAGATTTCGGGAGCGGATGCGGTGACCCGGCTTGCCGATCCGCAGAGTCGGGTCGGGAAGCTCGTCATTCCCGAGGGGCGTCAACTCGACGACGTCCGCGACGTCAAGACCAACGACGTCACCGACGGAATCTTCACGCTGATCTCGAATGCGACGTGCGTGGATCTCGACGGTGACCGCCGCTGTGTGTCGGTCGACGACCTTCGGGAGGCGGCAGGCACTGCGTCGTTGGTGGAGTTGTCGGTGCCGGACTGGGCTGTCAAGCCGGTGCAGGCGATGGGCGGTGACCATCGCAGGCTCGAGGGCCTGATTGCGCCGGGTTCATGGGATGTCGATCCGTCGGCGTCACCGCGCGAGATCCTCTCGTCGCTCGTGGGCGGAAGTGCCTATCAGTACGCGCAGGGCGGACTGCTCGACACCGCCAAGTCGCTGGCGATGACGCCGTACCAGATCTTGACGGTGGCATCTCTGGTGCAACGAGAATCCAAGCCGCAGGACTTCGACAAGGTGGCCCGGGTCATCTACAACCGCTTGGTCGCACCGGATCACCGCAGGCTCGAGTTCGACTCCACGGTGAACTATTCGCTCGACCGCCAGGAGGTGGCCACCACCGACGCCGATCGGGCGCGGGAGACGCCGTGGAACACCTATGTGCGCGAAGGGCTTCCCGCCACCCCGATCTGCTCGCCGAGCCTGGAGGCGTTGGCGGCGGCCGAACATCCCGCGGCAGGCGACTGGTTGTACTTCGTCACCATCGATCTGCAGGGCACGACGCTCTTCACCAAGGACTATCCACAGCACCTGGCGAACATCGAACTCGCGAAGCGCAACGGTGTCCTCGACAGCGCCCGCTGATGTTCGCAAGGCGGCTGTGCTCGGGTCGCCGATAGCCCATTCGCGTTCCCCGCAGCTGCACCTGGCGGCCTATCGGGCGCTCGGCCTCACCGGGTGGACCTACGACCGCATCGAGTGCACTGCCGAGCAATTGCCCGGCGTGGTCGGCGGTTTCGGCCCGGAATGGGTCGGTGTGTCGGTCACGATGCCGGGGAAGTTCGCGGCGCTGAACTTCGCCGATGAGCGCACTCCACGCGCGGAGTTGGTGGGCGCGGCGAACACGCTGGTGCGTACCTCGTTCGGCTGGCGCGCAGACAACACCGACGTCGACGGCATCGTCGGTGCGCTGGGCGAGGCGGCGGGCCGGGCGATTGTCGTGGGTTCCGGCGGGACCGCCCCCGCGGTCGTCGTCGGACTCGTGGAGCTCGGCGTGCAACGCATCACGGTCGTCGCGAGGAATCGCGAGAAGGCCTCGCCGGTGACCGACCTCGTGACCCGGATGGGTGCCGAAGCAGGATGGCTCGGCATCGACGACCCCGACGTGGCGGCTGCGGTCGCCGAGGCGTCTGTCGTGGTGAGCACAATCCCTGCCGACGCGGCGGCCCGGTATGCCGAGGTGTTGTCCACGACGCCGGTGTTGCTGGACGCGATCTACGACCCGTGGCCGACGCCGCTGGCCGCGGCGGTCGAGGCACGAGGCGGACGGGTGATAAGCGGTCTGCAGATGCTGCTGAACCAGGCCTACGCGCAGGTCGAGCAGTTCACCGGCCTTCCTGCCCCGAAAGAGGCGATGAAGGCGGCGCTGTCCGGCGTTTAGCCTCGATGCATGGGGGCGGGGGTGGCCGGCGCCTGCGTTGTGGCCTGGTTGGTGGCGCTGAGTGTGTACGACGTCCGCGAACGGCGTCTGCCGAACTGGCTGACGGTGCCCGGCGGACTGGTGATTCTCGGGGTGGCCGCGGCGACTGGCCACGGGGTCGCCGCGGTGTGGGGCGCGGTGGGCTTGGCAGCGCTGTACCTCGTCGTCCATCTGGTTGCGCCGGGGTCTTTGGGCGCCGGTGACGTCAAACTCGCGGTCGGCGTCGGCGGACTGACGGGTGCGTTCGGGTATGACGTGTGGGTGCTTGCTGCCATCGGCGCACCGCTGGTCACCGCCGCAGTCGCGGGTGTCGCTACCCTGCTACGCGCGGAAGGCGCTGTGCCGCACGGCCCGTCGATGTGCTTGTCGACAGCGGCGGCCTTGGCGCTCGTTGTCGTCTAGCGTGCTCGCCGTCGCACCTCAAAAGGGTGGCGGGTCGTCCTCGCCCAGGGGCCGTCGCCGAGGGGTGAATGCTGCCCTCTTGACGGGCTTTACGCGATTACCGGCGGCGTCACGGTTGCGGGTGCGTTCGGTCGTGATGCGGTGGGCGCGGTCTTGAGCGCGGGTGCGGCTTCGGCGTGGCATCGCCGGCCCGCGGGCGGACTGCGGTTGTCGGTGTCGCGCGGCGGCGCGGCGGGCGATGTTCAGCGTCACAGGGGCGGTGGGTCGGCACAGTTGCGGGAACAACCCGAAGCTGCCCGGACGGGTGACATGGGTCTGTCCGTGCGGGTCGGTCCAGATGACGGTTCCATCGGGACGTTGTTCAGCGCGCCAACCGGTGGGTCCGCCCCAAAACGTCACCAGCAGATGATGTTTCCGGCACAGGCATTTCAAGTTGGAAGCACACGTCGGGCCGACGGGGTACGCGATCGTGTGATCCACGTCGCAGACGTCGGCAGGTTCGCGACAGCCAGGGAACCGACACGTCATGTCCCGACACCGCACGAACCGGGCCAGCTTCGCCGAGGGGCGGTACCGCGGTTCGGGCGACGCGGCACCCGGATGGGTGATCCAGCGGATGGTGGCACCGGTGACGGCCTTGGCGGCCAGGACCGGCGCGGGCAGGATCGCGCCGCCGATGACGGCCGCGGGCGGGCTGTGAGCGGGCCCGCGCAGCGGCGGGTCGGCCGCGGCGTCGGCAAGCGTCATCTCCGACCACGGCTTGGAGAGTCCGTCGGGATCCGCTCCGTCCAATACGGCCGCGGTGTCGTCGGTGAGCGTGCGTTCTTCGGTGATCACATTGATCACCACTGCCGACGGCACGATCTCGGCCGCGGCACAGTCGGTGACACCGCACAGGCAGGCCAAGCGGTCGGCCCCGTGGCCCAGCGCGCCGAGCGCGTCGGCACGTCGCTGCGCCAAGGTCCGGGGGTCGTGTGCGCACACCGTCTGGGCGATGGCGTCGAGGCGGGTGTCCACCGCGGCGGCGTCGTGGTCGAACAACACCGCCTCGATGGTCGAGGTGCCGCCGCCGTCAGATGTCTTGGTGACGCGGCGGCCGCGAGCGTGCAGCTCGGTGCGCCGCACGGCCCACGGATCGTAACGCTGCACGCAGTCATCCACAGCGTTGTCGATCTTGTCCTGGGACAGCACACCCCAGTCGGTGACGACACCGGCGATCTCGGCATCGACCTTGGCCGCAACCTCAGGGTCCTTGATCAGCCCGGTGCGGGTGACGATGGTGTTGACGACCCGGAAACTGACCCACCCGGCGCCGAACGCCTCGGCCACCCGTGGCAGGCGTTCGCGCAGCGCCATCGCGACCAGGAGCTGATGGGACGCCACGCCAAGGGAGACGCCGTGGTGAGCGGCCACCTCGCAGGCCACGGCGTTCCAGTTGTCCAAACACCATTGATCCCGCTGAGCAGAACCGACCGCGGCCAGCCGGGCTTCGAGCACATCGCCGATCGCGGACAGTCGCCGGGCACACGCGGCGTTTTCCACCCGAGCCCACGCGCCGACCGCCACCCCCCGTCCCGCGGAGCGGGCAGTCGAGACCAGCTGATCGAACATGACTCGAACATACGTGCGAACACTGACACGATCGCGCGGAACCAGCGGGCGAGCCCGAGCCTGTGGATGAGGCCGCAACTGTGGATAACTCCGAGGCCGTCCCGCGCAAGCGCGATTTCCGCAGGCAAAGCGCGGCGTGGGAAGATGGGACGCGTGTTGCGATGGACCACTGCTGGTGAATCTCACGGCCGCGCGCTGGTTGCCGTGGTCGAGGGCATGGTGGCCGGCGTCGAAATCACATCCGAGGACATAGCGAGCCAACTCGCCAGGCGCAGGCTGGGCTATGGGCGCGGCGCCAGGATGAAGTTCGAGCAGGATCAGGTCACCGTGCTGGCCGGGGTGCGACACGGTGTAACACTCGGTGGCCCGGTGGCCGTCGAGATCGGCAACACCGAATGGCCGAAGTGGGAAACCGTGATGGCCCCCGACCCCGTCGACCCTGTCGAACTCGAAGGCGTCGCCCGCAACGAACCGCTGACGCGGCCGCGCCCCGGCCATGCCGACTACGCGGGCATGCTCAAGTACGGCTTCGATGACGCACGGCCGGTGCTGGAACGCGCAAGCGCTCGTGAAACGGCCGCCCGGGTGGCGGCGGGCACCGTGGCCCGTGCCTTCCTGCGCCAGGCGCTCGGCGTGGAGGTCCTCTCACACGTCATCTCGATCGGCGCGTCGGCCCCCTACGACGGTCCGCCGCCGCAGGCCGCCGATCTGGCCGCCATCGACGCCAGCCCCGTGCGCGCCTTCGACAAGGACGCAGAGGCGCGGATGATCGCCGAGATCGAGGCCGCCAAGGCCGACGGAGACACGCTCGGCGGTGTCGTGGAGGTGGTCGCCAATGGGCTGCCGATCGGGCTCGGCTCGTTCACCAGCGGCGACGACCGCCTCGACAGCCAGCTGGCCGGAGCGGTCATGGGCATCCAGGCGATCAAGGGCGTCGAGATCGGCGACGGTTTCGAGACCGCACGGCGTCGCGGCAGCGTCGCCCACGACGAGATGTATCCCGCAGCCGGCGGGGTCTTGCGGTCCACGAACCGCGCAGGCGGTCTGGAAGGCGGAATGACCAACGGCCAACCGCTGCGAGTGCGGGCCGCGATGAAGCCGATCTCGACTGTGCCGCGGGCATTGTCCACCGTCGACATGTCCACCGGCGAGCAGGCCGTGGCCATCCATCAGCGCTCGGATGTGTGCGCGGTTCCCGCCGCAGGCGTCGTGGTGGAGACCATGGTGGCGCTCGTGCTCGCCCGCGCGGCGCTGGCCAAGTTCGGCGGTGACTCGTTGGCCCAGACGAAGGCCAACATAGACACCTATCTGCGGTCGTTGGCGGCGCGTGAGCCCGCGCAGCATGCCCAGGCGTCGGGCTGATGCCACCAAGGGCTGTGCTGATCGGACTGCCCGGTTCGGGTAAGTCCACCATCGGCCGTCGGCTGGCCAGATCGCTCGGTGTGGAACTGCTCGACACCGACATCGCGATCGAGCAGAAGACCGGACGCGACATCCCCGACATCTTCGCCAACGACGGCGAGAAGGAGTTTCGCCGCATCGAGGAGGAAGTCATCCGCGATGCGCTGGCGACACACGACGGAGTGCTGTCACTCGGCGGCGGCGCGATCACGAGTCCCGGTGTGCGCGAAGCTCTTTCGGGACACACGGTGATCTACCTCGAGATCAGCGCATCGGAAGGCGTGCGCCGGACCGGTGGCACGACGGTGCGACCACTGCTCGAAGGCGGCGACCGCGAAGAGAAGTTCCGGGCCCTGATGTCTGCGCGGGTGCCGCTCTACCGGCGAGCAGCGACGATCAGGGTCAACACCAACCGACGAAACCCCGGAGCCGTTGTGCGCTATATCGTTTCCCGACTCGAAGACCCGCGCGCCGCCGACTCGCCGGCCAAGTCGAAGCCGCGGCGACGGCGTCGTTCGTCGTGGCGGCGCACGCCGGTGTCGTTGACGCCTGACCCGTCCGACGCGACGGCACCGGCCAGCCCCGCCGAGTTGGCACGCCGTGCCGAGGCCCGCCATGAGTGAGCTCACCGCGCCCGTCACCGTCGAGGTGAAGACCAACCCGGCGTATCCCGTGGTCATCGGCAACGGCCTGATGACCGAACTGGTCGGCTTCCTCGACGGCAGGCACAAGGTCGCGATCCTGCACCAGCCGGTGTTGGCGCAGACTGCGGAAGCAATCCGGATTCATCTGTCCGACAAGGGCGTCGATGCTCATCGCATCGAGATCCCCGATGCCGAGGCAGGCAAGGACCTGCCGGTGGTCGGCTACATCTGGGAAGTGCTCGGCCGCATCGGGCTTGGGCGCAAGGACGCCATCGTCAGCCTCGGCGGGGGAGCGGCGACCGACGTGGCGGGATTCGCCGCAGCGACCTGGCTGCGCGGAATCGACATCGTGCACGTGCCGACGACGCTGCTCGGCATGGTGGACGCCGCCGTCGGCGGGAAGACCGGCATCAACACCGATGCGGGCAAGAACCTCGTGGGCGCATTCCACCAACCTGCCGCGGTGCTCGTCGACCTTGCGACCCTGGAAACGCTGCCGCGCAACGAGATCGTCGCGGGGATGGCCGAGATCGTCAAGGCCGGCTTCATCGCCGATCCGAAGATCCTCGACCGCATCGAGGCCGACCCGGAAGCCGCGCTGGATCCGACGGGTCAGGTCCTGCCCGAGCTGATCCGGCGCGCCGTCGTCGTCAAGGCCGAAGTGGTAGCCGCGGACGAGAAGGAATCGCAACTGCGCGAGATCCTCAACTACGGCCACACCTTGGCACACGCCATCGAGCGCCGCGAACGCTACACGTGGCGGCACGGCGCCGCGGTCTCGGTGGGACTGGTGTTCGCCGCCGGATTGGGCCGTCTCGCAGGCAGGCTCGATGACGGAACCGCCGACCGGCACCGCGCGATCCTGGCGTCGCTCGGCCTGCCGGTGGGCTACGACGCCGACGCCTTCCCGCAGCTGCTCGAACTGATGGCCGGCGACAAGAAGACCCGTTCGGGCGTACTGCGCTTCGTCGTCCTCGACGGACTGGCGAAACCCGGTCGTCTCGAAGGTCCCGACCCGTCGCTGCTGGCAGCTGCGTACGCGGAGGTAGCCCAATCATGACGAATGTGAACGTGATCAACGGACCCAACCTGGGCAGGCTCGGCCGCCGCGAACCCGAGGTCTATGGCAGCACGACGCACGACGACCTGGTCGGCATCATCGAACGTGAGGCAGCCGACCTCGGCCTGAAAGTCACTGTGCGGCAATCGGACAGCGAGGCAGAACTCCTCGATTGGATACACCGCGCCGCAGATGCCGGCGAGCCGGTCGTGCTCAACGCCGGTGCGCTGACACACACCTCGATTGCGCTGCGCGACGCCTGTGCCGAACTTCGCGCCCCGTTGATCGAGGTGCACATCTCGAACGTGCATGCCCGTGAAGAGTTCCGGCACCATTCATATCTCAGCGCAGTCGCCACCGGTGTGATCGTCGGGCTCGGCGTGCAGGGATATCTGCTCGCGCTGCGGTATCTCGCGACGCTCGACTAGTGCGATTCGGTGCTGGCCACCGAATTGCAGATCACCACCGACACGGCCGCCGGGACGACGAAGGTGAACGTCACGACGAAGACGAGCAGAGCGGTGTTCGGCGTCGTCACCCAGTCCTTCGGTATCCGGTTGACACTGACCGCGAACCAGGTGGCGACGACGGCGAGTGCGCAGATGCCGATCGTGGCGATCTTGATCGACCGCATTGCCAGACGGGTCGGTTCGCCGGAGTCGGCCAACGATCGCCGCAGCGACCCGGTGCGCATGTAGACGAGCGCGAAGTCGACGATGACGACGGCGGCGGCCGCGGCGGTGATGACTGCGACCCACCCGAGGTCGGGTCTGCGACCGTACATGAAATGCATATAATCGATGGTCGTCTCCGACAGGATCAGCGTCGTCGCCATCGCGGCGGCGAAGGTGAGCCAGCCACCGAGATCGGTGAGGAAGCTGTAGGACCGGACGTCGTCGACATCGAGCTCGGCCGCCTTGTTCACGGCGTGGACCGCCAGCATCCAGCCCAGCCCCCCGAACAGACCGACTGTTCCGGCGGCGAGCATGCCGGTGGACAGGGCGCTCTGGGCCCAGGCGATGGCGCACACGTCGGCCCGATCGCCCACCGCGGGCACCTGCGTGCCGGTGATCAAGCTGAAGACGAAGCTGTCCAACATCAGCACGAGCACGGCGGCTGAGAACAACGCCAGCGTGTGCACGGCCTCCCGCGTGCTGCGGTCGAACAGCAGCGCGATCGCGGTGATGAGGAACCCGCCGAGTACGCCGGCCAGTTGCGAATACGCCGACGCCGCGGCAAGAGGACTCCACGCGTCGGACGTACAGAACTCGTCCGGGTTCATCGCGGAGCCCGCGCGGCGTGCAGTGCTTAGGGC
>JAEZKH010000357.1 GCA_023415515.1 Actinomycetes bacterium | reverse complement strand
GACCTGCGCAGGCAGGCCGCGCACCGGCCGCCCGCGCAGATCCAGCAGTCCGGTCTGCCGCGCCAACGCCTCGCCGTCCTTGGCCACCCGGACCACATACCGCGTGCTCTTACGAATTCCGCTGGCGGACAACACATGAACCACCGCGTTGTATCCGTACAGGTCGAAGATGTCCTTGCGAAGGCGGCGCGCGATGATGCCGAGGTCGACTTCGGCCTCGACGACGACACGGCCAGACACGATGTGCAGGCCGCCCGCGAACCGCAGCAACGACGCGACCTCGGCACGGCGCGCGCTGACCGAATTGACGACGAGACGACTCAGCTCGTCTTTGACCTCGGCTGTCATCGCCACGGGTCGTCACCTCTCGGTCCGTCAACAATCCGGGCGGGTGTGGGAATCGTCGGCTGGTGGAGGGTGCCCCCGGGTTCCGTTCCGCGTAAGCGGACCCCCTCCAGCGCCGCGGCCAACCTCGCCGGGTCATGTAAAGGTGTACCAGGTCTGGACACCTCAGCAAACTGAACTGCAGCACCCAGTATCGTCGCGGTGCGGATGAGCTGCTCCCTTTCCCGCGCAGCGGGCACCTGGGCGGCGTCCACGATGATCTCGTTGACCCTGAAACCGGGCGCATGCTGCGACAACACGTGGATGTGCCGTTCGACGGAGAACCCCGCCGTCTCCCCCGGCTCGGCGACGAGGTTGAGCACCAGCGCGCGCCGCGCGGTGGTCGCTTGCAGCGCCGCGGCCAGTTCGGGCACCAGGACGTGCGGGATCACGCTGGTGAACCACGAACCGGGTCCGAGAACCACCAGGTCGGCACTCATGATCGCGTCGACGGCCTGGCGGGTGGCCGGCGGATCGCCCGGCAGCAGCCGCACCCGTCGGACCTTGCCTGGTGTGGTGGCGATCGCCACCTGGCCGCGGATCACCCTGCTCATCCGCGGATCCGATTCCAGGCCTGCGACATCGGCTTCGATCTGCAATGCGATCGGGCACATCGGCAACACCCGACCCTTCACGCCGAGTATCCGGCCCAATTCGTCAAGCGCTGCAACGGGATCGGCGAGAACCTCGTTCAGGCCTGCCATCAGCAGGTTGCCTATCGGGTGGCCGGCGAGCGCGCCGCTTCCGCCGAACCTGTGCTGCAGGATCGTCGCCCACAAACGACCGTGTGGACTGTCGGATGCCAACGCCGCCAACGCCATTCGAAGGTCACCTGGTGGGACTACATCGAGTTCGCTGCGTAGTCGACCCGACGAACCGCCGTCGTCGGCGACGGTCACGACCGCGGTGACGTGCGGCGTGAGCCTGCGGGCGGCCGACAGGGTCGCATACAGCCCATGGCCACCGCCAAGGGCGACGATGCGCGAACTCAACCGTCCTCCTCGAGTGCGGGACCCATCTGTCCTCCTCGCGTGCGGGAGCTCATTCGCGGCCCAGGTCCCGGTGCAGGACCCGCACCGTCAGTTGGTCACCGCCCTGCAATCGCGCGGCCAGCGCCTCGGCCATCGCGACGCTGCGATGCTTACCGCCTGTGCATCCGATGGCCACGGTCATGTAGCGCTTGCCCTCCCGCCGATAGCCCTCGATCACCAGGTCCAACAGTCGATGGTAGGTCTCGAGGAATTCCGCGGCGCCCGGCTGTCCGAGCACGTACTCGCGGACGGCGGGATGCTGCCCGGTGTGACGCCGCAACTCGTCGACCCAGTGCGGGTTCGGCAGGAAGCGCACATCCATCACGGTATCGGCATCCATCGGCAGCCCGTATTTGTAGCCGAACGACTCGACCGTCACGCTGGTGTGAGCGACGGTCTCGCCACCGAAGGCGTTCTCGATGCTCTCTCGAAGCGCCGGCACCGGAAGCGTGGACGTGTCGATGATCAGGTCCGCGGTGGCCCGCACCGGCGCGAGCATGGCGCGCTCGGCGGCGATGCCCTCGGCCAGCGTCTGGTTGCCCTGCAACGGGTGGCTGCGCCGGTTCTGCTCGTACCGACGCACGAGGATGTCGTCGGACGCCTCGAGGAACAATACTCTCGGTGAGATACCGCGTGTCGCCAAATCCGTACGTACCCAGTCCAAGTCGCCGGTGAAGCCGCGCGACCGGACATCCATCACCACCGCGAGCTGGGTGATACGCGAACCGGCGGCCAAGCCGAGGTCCACCATGCGGGCGATCAGTTCGGGCGGCAGGTTGTCGCCGACATACCAGCCGAGGTCCTCGAGCACCTTGGCCGCGGTGCCGCGGCCCGCGCCAGACAGGCCGGTGACCAGGACGACGTCGATCCCCGAATCCGCGCCCGTGTCCCGCGGCGCGTCTTTGCCCCGCAACTGCTCACCCGTACCCTGATCCGTCATCCCGATGCCCTGGTCTGATCATCTCCGATCGCCGGGGCGGGCGCTGACGATTCGGTGGCGACGCCGAGCGCCTCCAGTACGGACTTCGCCGTCGCGACGCCGATACCCGGAACCGAGGTGATCTCCTCGATGCTGGCCTGCTTCAACCTGGCCACCGACCCGAAGTGGCTGACGAGCGCCTTGCGTCGGTGCTCCCCGAGGCCGGGCACGGCATCCAGGGCCGAGGCCGTCATCCGCTTCGACCGTTTGCTGCGGTGGTAGTTGATCGCGAACCGGTGCGCCTCGTCGCGCACCCGCTGCAGCAGGAAGAGGCCCTCGCTGTTGCGGGGCATGATCACGGGGTCCGGCTCCGACGGCACCCACACCTCTTCGAGCCGCTTCGCCAGCCCGATGACGGCGACATCGGTGACGCCTAGCTCCTCGAGCACCGCGGCGGCCGCGTTGACCTGCGGTGCACCGCCGTCGACGACATAGAGGTTCGGCGGGTAGGCGAACCTGCGCGATTTCCCCTCAGCGGTAAGGACGCTGGTGTTCGCCAGATCGGACACGTGCCGCGCGAACCGTCGCCGCGTCACCTCGGCGATCGAGGCCACGTCGTCGGATCGCCCGTCGCCTGCCGCCTCCCGGATCGCGTAGTGCCGGTAGTCGGACTTGCGTGGCAGGCCGTCCTCGAACACCACGAGCGATGCCACCACATCAGTGCCCTGGACATGGCTGATGTCGACGCATTCTATCCGTAGCGGCGCGTCAGCCAGTCCGAGTGCTTCCTGAATACTCTGCAGCGCAGCTGATCTCGCGGTGAAGTCACCGGCCCGCTTGAGCTTGTGCTGCGCCAGTGCGTCCTGTGCGTTGCGTTTGACAGTCTCGGCCAGCGCGCGTTTGTCGCCGCGCCTCGGCACCCGTAATGCGACCCGCGAGCCACGCAGCCGACACAGCCAGGTCTCCAGCTCGTCGGCGTTGGGCGGCAACACCGGCACCAGGATCTGGCGTGGCACCGGGTTGGTCGCCTCGTCTGCCGCGCCGCCCAGTTCTGCCTGATCGCCGTAGAACTGCGTGAGGAACTGCTCGACGAGATGGCCCTGACCGGGATCTTCTGGATCGCCGGACTTCTCGACGATCCAGCCGCGCTGGCCGCGCACCCGTCCGCCGCGGACGTGGAACACCTGGACGGCGGCCTCGAGTTCGTCGTCGGCGAAGGCCACCACGTCGGCGTCGGTGCCGTCGCCGAACACGACGGTCTGCTTTTCCAACGCCCGCTTGAGGGCGCCGATGTTGTCACGTAGCCGCGCCGCGCGCTCGAAGTCGAGCCGCTCTGCTGCCTGGCCCATCTCACGTTCCATGTCGCGAGCCAGCCGGTCGGTCTTGCCTGCGAGGAAGTCGCAGAAGTCACCCACGATCCTGCGGTGCTCGTCCGCCGTGACGCGGCCGATGCACGGCGCCGAGCACTTGTCGATGTTCCCCAGCAGACAGGGCCGGTCGATCTGTCTGTGCCGCTTGAAGACTCCTGCCGAACAGGTCCGCGCCGGAAACACCCGGGTGAGTAGGTCGAGCGTCTCCCGGATCGCCCAGGCATGCGAGTACGGCCCGAAATAGCGGACGCCCTTGCGCCGCGGACCCCGGTAGACCATCAGCCGGGGGTACTCCTCGTTCAGCGTCACCGCCAGCACAGGATAAGACTTGTCGTCGCGATAGCGGATGTTGAACCGCGGGTCGAACTCCTTGATCCAGTTGTACTCCAGCTGAAGGGCCTCGACCTCGGTGCTCACCACCGTCCACTCGACGCTGGCCGCGGCCATCACCATCTGCCTGGTTCGCGGCGCCAACCCGGAGATATCGGCGAAATAGGAGTTCAGCCGGCTGCGGAGGCTCTTCGCCTTGCCGACGTAGATGACTCGTCCGTGCGGATCGCGAAACCGGTACACACCGGGCTCGACGGGGATCGATCCGGGCGCCGGTCGGTACGTCGCTGGATCGGGCACGGATCCAGGTTACTGCCGGTGTCAGACGCGGCCGATGATCTACCGTTTCATTGATGCGAACCCGCGGACGCGAGGAGCAATGATCATCCCGTCGATGCGAAAGCTGACGGCCCTGCTGGCGGGGGTCGTCCTGGTGCTGGCCGGCTGCGGAACGGACGAGAAGCCGCCGCCCGCAGCGGCCGGTCCCTGCGAGGTCGTGGCCAACGGCACGCCCGCACCGAAGACGTCGCAGGCCGCAGGCGCGGGGTCCCCGGAGGTCGCCACGGGCTACCGGAAAGACATGACAGTGGTGCACACCGCGCACTACGCCGTCGCCACCGCCAACCCGCTGGCCACCCAGGCTGCCTGCGATGTGCTCGAGAACGGAGGCACCGCCGCTGACGCGATAGTGGCCGCCCAGGCCGTGCTCGGCCTCGTGGAGCCGCAGTCGTCGGGCGTCGGAGGCGGAGGGTTCCTGCTGTACTACGACGCCGCGGCGGGCTCTGTGCAGGCCTACGACGGGCGCGAGACCGCTCCTGCCGCGGCGTCCGAGTGGTACCTGCGATGGATCTCCGAGACCGACCGCAGCGAGCCGAAACCGGATACCAGGGCATCGGGGCGGTCCATCGGGGTACCGGGAATCGTCGCCATGCTCGCCGACGTCCACCGGCAGCACGGCAACACTCCGTGGCGCGATCTGTTCACCCCGGCGGTGACGATGGCCGACGACGGCTTCGACATCAGCCCTCGGCTGGCCGCGGCGATCGCCGACGCCGCCGAGAACCTGAGAGTCGATCCGCAGGCTGCCGAATATTTCCTCAACCCCGACGGCGGCCCGAAGACCGCGGGCACCAAGCTCACCAACCCGGCGTACGCGAAGACGTTGGGCGTCATCGCAACTGATCCGCAGTCCTTCTACACCGGCGACATCGCCGAGGCCATCGTCGCGGCCGCGGCGGACACCTCGGGCGGACGCACCCCCAGCCTGATGACGGTGGAGGACCTCGCGACCTATCGGGCCACGCAGCGCGATCCGATATGCGTGCCGTACCGCGACAAGGAGGTCTGCGGTATGCCGCCCCCGTCGTCGGGTGGCATCGCGGTGGCTGCCACGCTCGGCATGCTCCAACGGTTTCCGATGGCCGAGCACAAGCCCACCGAGATGGACCGCAACGGCGGTAAGCCGTCGGTGATGGGGGTGCATCTGATCTCCGAAGCCGAGCGCCTCGCCTACGCCGACCGCGACAAGTACGTCGCCGACACCGATTTCGTCCCGCTGCCGGGCGGCACGCCGAACACGCTGCTGAACAGCGACTACCTCGCCCAGCGCGCTGCGCTGATCTCCGAACAGCGCAGCATGGGCACCGCGAAGCCCGGCGAGTTCGGCGCCTCGGAGTCGACGCCCGCCCCCGTGCCCGAACACGGCACCAGCCACATCAGCGTGATCGATTCGCTGGGCAACGCCGCTTCGCTCACCACCACCGTTGAATCACAGTTCGGCTCGTACCACATGGTCGACGGCTTCATCCTCAACAACCAGCTCACGGATTTCTCGGCCGAGCCCACCGACTCCGACGGCATGCCCGTGCCCAATCGTGTCGCGCCGGGTAAGCGGCCACGCAGCACCATGGCGCCGACCTTGATCTTCGAACGCGACGGCGCGAACCGCGGTCCGCTGTTTGCCACGGTCGGATCTCCCGGCGGCTCGGTGATCATTCAATTCGTCGTCAAAACCGTTGTCGGGATGCTTGATTGGGGTATGGACCCGCAGCAGGCAGTCGGCATGGTCGATTTCGGAGCGGCGAACTCACCGAAGACCAATGTCGGCGGCGAGCACCCCGACATCGACACCGCCGACGACGGCGACCACGATTCACTGGTGCAGGGCTTACGCAAGCTGGGCCATCAGGTCGATCTCGCCGACCAGTCCAGCGGACTTTCCGCGATCGTGCGCGACAGCCCGGGCTGGGCAGGCGGGGCGGATCCGCGTCGCGAGGGGCTGGTGATGGGCGACCCCCGGTGACAGCGCGGGTGGTCAGGCTGACCGAAACGGACTGGCGACTGTTCGCAACCGTTCGACTGCGCGCGCTGACAGACTCCCTCGGCGAAGACGATCCGCAGTACCGCCAGGAGTCGACGTTCACCGCCGCACAGTGGCGCAGGCGGCTCCGCGAACACGCGCAGTTCGCCGCGATGCTCGACGACAAGCCGGTCGGGCTCATCGGCGCGCAGCAGGAGAACGCGGAAACCGTTTACCTGTACTCACTTTGGCTCGATCCCGCGGCGCGCGGCCATGGCCTCGCTCGGCAGCTGGTGGAAGCCGCAGTGAGATGGGCGCGGGACCGGCAGGCGCAGGTCGTCACCTTGAGGGTGGCCGTGGACAACGCTGTCGCCAGAGGCGTCTACGAGAACCTGGGATTCCTGCCGGTCACCGGCGAACGCGTCAACGCACGCGACGAAGTCGCAATGTCGCTCAAGGTGCGTTGAGGTCGGGGCGATAGCGCCCCAGCAGGCCGCGCACGCTGTCCATCGCTTCGACGGCCCGTTCCTTGTCGACGGCCTGGATCGCCATCACGGGGATGTATTCGTCGTCGGCCAGATCGACCCTGGCCCACCGCGCGCCGCGCGGAAACGTGACACCGACGACATCGGACCATGGGATCAACTTGTCGCCGAGCAGGTTACGCACCGAGACACCGTCGGCGCCGACACGCAGTCTCGGCCTGGCGAACAACAGCACGGCACACGCGATGACGGCACCGAGCAAGGCGATCGCCACTTGGTCGGCGGTCTGGAAGATGACCCCGGTCGACGAGATCTTCAGCAGCACACCGACGATCACGTGGGCGGCCAGGATCAGCGCCGCGGCGCCGTAGGCGAAATACGGTGTCAGATGCGGGCGTACCTCGAGGTCCCAGTCGGTGTCGCTCATGCCCGCAGGTCGCGAAGCGTCAATGCGGTGGAAAGCGCGGCGGCCGCAGCCTGGGCGCCCTTGTCCTCCGTCGAGTCAGGCAGCCCGGCCCTGGCCAGCGCCTGCTCTTCGGTGTCGGTGGTCAGGACTCCGTTGGCCACCGGCGTCGACAGATCCAGCGACACCCGCGTCAACCCCTGCGTGACCGCATCGCAGACGTAATCGAAATGCGGTGTCTCACCGCGGATCACCACACCAAGTGCCACGACGGCGTCGTGATCGGCTGCCAACGCCTGGGCCACCACCGGAATCTCGATCGCACCGAGGACGCGAGCAACGGTCGGCCTGTCGATGCCTGCGCTCGCCGCCATCCTGCGGGCACCGTCGAGCAGCGCATCGCAGATCGTCTCGTGCCACGTGCTGGCGACAATCGCCAGCCTGACTCCCGATGCGTCGATCTGCGGCAGGTCAGGAACACCCGCGGCTGGGCTCATACGGCTCCGCCGAATTCGCCCGGCATGACCTCGTCGTAGTCGTCGAGCCCGACCAGGTCATGGCCCATCCGGTCGCGTTTGGTCATCAGATATCGGATGTTCTCCGAGTTGGCCCGCACCGGCAGCGGCACGCGCTCGATGATGTGCAGGCCGTAGCCGTCCAACCCCACCCGCTTGGCCGGATTGTTGGTCAGCAGCCGCATCGACCGGACGCCGAGGTCGACCAGGATCTGCGCGCCGGTGCCGTAGTCGCGCGCATCGGCGGGCAGCCCGAGCTTGAGGTTCGCGTCGACGGTGTCGTCGCCGGCGTCCTGCAGTTGGTAGGCCTGCAACTTGTGCATCAACCCGATGCCGCGACCCTCGTGGCCGCGCATGTAGAGCACCACGCCGCGCCCCTCCCGTGCCACCATCGCCAGCGCCGCGTCCAGTTGCGGTCCGCAGTCACAGCGGCGGGAACCGAAGACGTCTCCGGTGAGGCACTCGGAGTGCACGCGCACCAGGACGTCATGCCCGTCGGCGTCGGGCCCGGCGATGTCGCCCCGCACCAGCGCGACGTGCTCGACGTCCTCGTAGATGCTGGTGTAGCCGACGGCCCGAAACTCGCCGTGCCGGGTCGGGATGCGCGCCTCGGCGACGCGTTCGATGTGCTTCTCGTGCTTGCGGCGCCACTCGATGAGGTCGGCGATCGAGATCAGCGCGAGGTCGTGCTCGTCGGCGAAGACCCGCAGTTCGTCGGTCTGCGCCATCGCGCCCTCGTCCTTCTGGCTGACGATCTCGCAGATCGCGCCCGCGGGCTGAAGGCCTGCCATCCGCGCCAGATCGACCGCGGCCTCGGTGTGACCGGGCCTGCGCAGCACCCCGCCGTCCTTGGCGCGCAGCGGAACCACGTGGCCGGGCCGGGTGAAGTCGTCGGCGACGCTCGTCGGGTCGGCCAGCAGCCGCATCGTGGTGGCGCGGTCCGACGCCGAGATGCCGGTGCCGACACCCTGCTTCGCGTCGACGGTGACGGTGTAGGCGGTGCCGTGCTTGTCCTGGTTGACCGCATACATCGGCAGCAGCCCCAGTTTGTCGCACACCGCGCCGTCGAGTGGCACGCACAGATAACCGGAGGTGTAGCGGACCATGAACGCGACGAGCTCGGGTGTCGCCTTCTCGGCGGCGAAGATGAGGTCGCCCTCGTTCTCGCGGTCCTCGTCGTCGATGACCACGACAGCCTTACCCGCCGCAATGTCGGCTACCGCCCGCTCGACGGAGTCCAACCTCGTCATCTTCGCCACCTTGCCGGTTCCCTCGCGGAACCATCGCCATCGTGTCCAGTATGAACCACGATGAAGTGGCGATTATTGCCAGCTGCCTGCCGGGCGTCTGTCAGCAGGGGTCACCCGGCGGGGTGTAATAAGGAACACCCTCGACCGTGTAGCACGGCACCTCGCCCGGCACGTACGGAGTGGCCGCCGACGCGATCGCCACACCGGTGGCCACGTCACCGGCGACGTCGGTGCAGCCGCCCACCCCGACGTGACGGCCGTGCGCACCCGCACAGATGTCGGCCTGCGCCCCCGGCGCCGCGGCGATCGGGACGACGGCTGCCCCTGCGGCCAACACCAGCGCTGTTGCCAGCTTCTTCATTGCGCACATCCTTCTGATCGCCCGACCCGCGGTCATTATGGCGCCCGTCACCCCGGCTGTGCTGCGAATTCAGTGGACGGGCTTCACACGAGGGCGGCGACGAACGCCAGCACGGCGATGGCCGTGACGACCAGGCCAGTCATGACGCAGAACGCTCCCGTCGCCGTCAGCCTCTGGTCTCGGCCGGCATTCGCGTCGGTCATCTCGCGGGCTGACGTCTTCAGCCGCGCAAACAGTTCCTTCCGCGAGATTCGCCCGACCCCGCGCCTGGTGGCTGCCACGTCCCGGCCCACCTCGTCGGGCACCTCGCCGACACCGTTGCCGTACAGGACCAGCCCGAACATGATCAGGACGACAGCTACCACCAGCAAGACCACCGCGAACGCAATCATTTGGCGCTTCTTCCCTCGTGAAGTCGACTGTGTGCTCGACGCGCTACTGCGCGACGTGTGCCCACTCCGACGAACCACGAAACGGTGTTGCCCGCCGAACGCTCGCGCCTAGCGAGACTGGTCATCGCCCTTCAAGAGCCGCTCGACATATTTGGCGATGACGTCGACCTCGAGGTTCACCTGGGTGCCCACGGGCGCCCGTCCCAATGTGGTCAGCTTCAGGGTGGTGGGGATCAACGACACCTCGAACCAGTCGTGGCCCAGACCGGACACCGTCAGCGAAATGCCGTCGACGGTGATCGAGCCCTTCTCCACGACGTAGCGGGACAGCGCCGTGGGCAGCGCGATCCGAACGACCTCCCAATGTTGCGACGGTGTGCGCGCAATCACATGTCCGGTTCCGTCGACATGGCCCTGCACGATGTGCCCGCCGAGGCGACTGTTCAGGGCGGCGGCCCGCTCCAGGTTCACCTGGCTGCCGACGACGAGACCGCCGAGACTCGACCGGTCCAGTGTCTCCTTCATCACGTCCGCGGAGAACTGGCCACCTGCCTGCACCTCGACGACGGTCAGGCAGACACCGTTGACGGCGATCGAGTCGCCATGCCCGGCATCCGCTGTGACGACGGGCCCCTGGATCGCGAAGCGGGCCGAATCTCCGAGGTCTTCCCTGCCGACCACTTCGCCCAGTTCTTCGACGATTCCCGTGAACACGCCCATCAGGGTACGAGAGCGTCACCCTCTACGATGCACTCATGCAGACGCGCCCAAAAAACGCAGTCCGATCCCTTTGGCTAATGGTCACCGCACTGTTCGCCGCAACAGTCTTGTTCGCCGGATGTTCGTCGTCGGAGGGGAAGTCGAGTGAGAACCTCCCCGACGCGGCGACGCTGCTGAAGGAGTCCAACGCGACGACGCGGGCGCTCAAGAGCATCCACCTCGAATTGACCGTCGAAGGCACCATCAACGACTTCCCGATCAAGACGCTCAGCGGTGACCTGACGCAGGTCCCGGCCGATGCCGCACAAGGCAACGCCAAACTGACGTTCCAGGGCAGCGACGTCGAGGCCAAGTTCGTCGTGATCGACACGAAACTCTTCGTCGCCCTGTCCGGCGACAGCTTCATCGACATGGGTCCGGCCGCCGACGTGTACGACATCTCGGCGATCCTGAACCCGGACAAGGGCCTGGCGAACGTTCTCGCCAATTTCAGCGACCCGAAGTCCGAGGGCACCGAGACCGTCAACGGCGTCGAGACCGTCAAAGTGACCGGTCAGGTGAGCGCTGACGCGGTGAACGCCATCGCCCCGCCGATCGCCGCCACCGGTCCGGTCCCCGGCACCGCGTGGATCGAGAAGGACGGCGACCACAAGTTGGTTCAGGCCAAGCTGGAACCGTCGGCAGGCAACAGCGTCCAGATGACGCTGTCGGATTGGGACAAGCCCGTCACCGTCACCCAGCCCGCCGTTTGATGACCGCCGCAGCGCCGGCGCATTCCGACCGGAGCCGCAGCATCGCGATCAGCGCGGGCGCATTGGCCGTGCTGCTCGGCGCCCTCGACACCTATGTCGTGGTGACGATCATCCGCGACATCATGTCCGACGTCGGGATCGCGATCAACCAGATCCAGCGCGTCACCCCGATCGTCACCGGTTACCTGCTCGGTTACATCGCGGCGATGCCGCTGCTGGGCCGGGCCTCCGACCGGTTCGGCCGCAAGATGCTGCTGCAGGTAAGCCTCGCCGGGTTCGCGATCGGCTCGGTCATCACCGCGATGTCGACCGACCTGACGATCCTCGTGATCGGTCGCGTCGTGCAGGGCGCCGCCAGCGGTGCGCTCCTCCCGGTCACCCTGGCCCTGGCGGCCGATCTGTGGGCGGCGCGCAACCGCGCGGGCGTCCTCGGCGGCATCGGCGCGGCGCAGGAGCTCGGCAGCGTGCTCGGCCCCATGTACGGCATCGCCCTGGTCTGGCTGTTCCACCACTGGCAGGCCGTGTTCTGGGTCAACGTGCCGCTCGCGGTCATCGCCATGGTGATGATCCACTTCAGCCTGCCGAAGAAGATGCGCAGCGATCAGCCTGAGAAGGTGGACGTCATCGGCGGCATCCTGCTGGCGATCACGCTCGGGCTGATCGTCATCGGTATGTACAACCCCGCGCCGGACGGCAAGCAGGTGTTGCCGTCATACGGTCCGCCGCTGCTGATCGGGGCACTCGTCGCCGCCGTGATGTTCTTCGGGTGGGAGCGCTTCGCGAAAACCCGGCTGATCGATCCCGCCGGTGTGCATTTCCGCCCCTTCCTCGCCGCCCTCGGCGCCTCGCTGACCGCAGGCGCCGCGCTGATGGTGACGTTGGTCAACGTCGAACTGTTCGGCCAGGGCGTCCTGGGTCAGGACCAGAACGAGGCCGCGTTCCTGCTGCTGCGCTTCCTCATCGCACTCCCGATCGGTGCGCTCCTCGGCGGCTGGATCGCCACCAGGATCGGCGACCGGGCGGTGGCCTGCATCGGCTTGCTGATCGCCGCAGGCGGCTACTACCTGATCGCGCAGTGGCCGGTGGATCTGCTGGCTGCTCGCCACGATCTCGGCTTCGTTCAATTGCCCGTGCTCGACACCGACCTGGCGATCGCCGGGCTGGGTCTCGGCCTGGTGATAGGGCCGTTGACCTCGGCCACCCTTCGGGTGGTGCCCGCCGCCCAGCACGGCATCGCGTCGGCTGCCGTCGTGGTCGCCAGGATGATCGGCATGTTGGTCGGCATCGCGGCGCTGAGCGCGTGGGGGCTCTACCGGTTCAACCAGATCCTGCAGTCGCTGCCCGCAGCGAAGGCAGACACCCTGGCGGCCAAGCTCGCCGCCGAGGCGGCGAAGTACAAGACCGCGTTCGCCATGCAGTACGGCGAGATGTTCGGCATCACCGCGATCGTCTGCGTCGTCGGGGCGCTGCTGGCACTGCTGATCAGCGGGCGCCACGAGCATGCCGACGAACCATTGGCGGGGACTGTCGACGTCGGCGGCGACGACGCTCCTACGCAGATGATCGAGGCACCGACACAGGTGATTCCGCGGGGCGGTCGGCACCGCCCGAGGCGTTAGCCGTCAGCAGCGCTCGACGCCGGGGCGGATCAGCACCGGATCGGCGCCTGCGGGCTCCCGCTTCTCGATGGCATCGCCGCACAGAGCGCAGATGATCGCCTTGACGTGGTTTCTCGGGTCGAATGGGCGAATGTTGAGCCAGTCCTGCAATGCAGTCATGCTCGTTCCTTTGTTCGTGCTCACCAGCGCACAACTCGGCGGTGAAAGCGCGATGCGCCAGGCCAATTGCCCAGCTCGCGATCCAGTCTACCGGTCTGATCGGACAAACCCCGGATCACGCCGCCCGCACCGTGTCATTCGTCACAGTCAGCCTCATCTGGCAAACGAACCTCGAGACCTGTCAGCGCTGACGTAGCGTCCCCGTATGTTGCGTGTGACGTTGCGCGACCTGCAGTGGCGACGGCGGAGGTTCGTCATCGCGGTCGTCGGCACCAGCCTGGTGTTCGCGATGACGCTCGTACTCACCGGACTCTCCAACGGCTTTCGCGTCGAAGCCAACGACACCGTCGACTCGTTGGGTTTCGACAGCTACCTCGCCAAATCGGGCCCGGCAGGCCCGTTCGTCGGATCACCACCGTTCCCGCAGAGCGACGTGCTCAACTCCGGTCGGCTTCCCGGCGTCGCGGTCGCGGTTCCGCTCGTGTACACGACGACGACCGTTCCCGACGGCGCATCGACGCGCAACGTCAACGTCTTCGGCGCGCCCGCAGGCGGCCCCGGCATGCCCGCCGTCGCATCCGGCCGCACTCCGGCGGGACCCGATGAGGCGGCGGTCTCGAGCACGCTGGGCAGCACGGTCGGCGACGACCTGGAGATAGGTTCACGCACAACGAAAATCGTCGGCATCGTCGCCGACTCCACCGCTCTCGCTGGACAACCCAACGTGTTTCTCACCCTCGACGGCGCCCAGCAGGCGGGTTATGGCGCACAGCCGATAGTGACGTCGGTCGGAATACGTGGGACCCCGACGCGGGTGCCGGACGGCTACCGCGTGATCGACCGGGCCGGCGCCGTCGCCGACCTGATGCGGCCGATGACGGCAGCGATCTCGGCGATCACCATGATCGCTGCGCTGCTGTGGGTGGTCGCCGCGCTCATCGTGGGATCCGTCATCTATCTGTCGGCCCTCGAGCGCACGCGAGATTTCGCCGTGCTCAAGGCTGTTGGCGTGTCGACGCGCGCGGTGCTCGCCGGCTTGTGCCTGCAGGCGGTCATCGTGGCGGTGATCGCGGCCGTGCTCGGCGGCGTGGTATCGCTGGTGCTCGTCCCCGTCTTCCCGATGCGCGTGGTGGTGCCGACATCTGCGTTCGTGCTTCTGCCCGTCGTCGGAGTGGTGATCGGTCTGCTCGCGAGCGTCGCCGGGATGCGGCGCGCGGTGACCATCGATCCGGCGCTCGCCTTCGGAGGTCCCTGAGATGGGTGGTCTGCACATCGACGATCTGTTCGTCGAGTACTCGAGCGGCGGATACGCGGTACGTCCGATCGACGGTCTCAGCCTGCGAGTGGATACGGGCTCGCTGACGCTGCTGCTCGGCCCGAGCGGATGCGGTAAGACCACCCTGCTGTCGTGTCTGGGCGGGATATTGCGTCCGACGTCGGGTCGCATCATTGTTGACGGTGTCGACGTCACCGCGCTGGACCCGGCCGCGTTGACGAGGTACCGCAGGCGCACCGTCGGCATCGTCTTCCAGGCGTTCAACCTTCTCGCCAGCCTGACCGCGCTGGAGAACGTGATGGTGCCGATGGACGCCGCAGGCGTGAACCGCCGGGAATCGCGCAGGCGTGCCGAGGAACTGCTGACGCGGGTCGGCCTCGAGGACCGGATGCGCCACCGCCCGGGGGACCTGAGCGGCGGCCAGCAGCAGCGCGTCGCCGTCGCCCGCGCGATCGCGCTGGACCCGCCGCTGATCCTGGCCGACGAGCCGACCGCGCACCTGGATTTCATCCAGGTGGAGGAAGTGCTTCGGTTGATCCGGGAACTCGCCGCAGGCGACCGCCTCGTCGTCGTCGCGACGCACGACACCAGGATGCTTCCGTTGGCCGACCGGGTCGTCGAACTGGTACCGCATGTCGCAACCACCGACCGGCCGCCCGAGCCGGTCCGGGTCGAGGCGGGTTCTGTGCTGTTCGAGCAGGGGTCGATCGGTGACCTCATCTATGTCGTGAGCGACGGCGAGTTCGAGATCGTCCGCGAATTGGCCGATGGCGGCGAGCAACTGCTGCGTATCGCAACCGCAGGTGACTACTTCGGCGAGATCGGCACACTCTTCGGGCTGCCGCGGTCGGCGACCGTCCGGGC
This sequence comes from Actinomycetes bacterium, assembly GCA_023415515.1. Classification (GTDB taxonomy): domain Bacteria; phylum Actinomycetota; class Actinomycetes; order Mycobacteriales; family Mycobacteriaceae; genus Mycobacterium. Next base: position 10,518 of record JAEZKH010000357.1, on the reverse strand, counting down.
CCGCACGGAGGCGCGGGTGGTCGGCTACACCGGCAAGGCGTTCCGCGAACGTCTCGGCCCCGCAGGCGTGCGTGACGCGATCACGGGCCGCGAGGTGTCAATCGACTGAGGATCGCACAATGTGGTGATTGCCTCCCCCATCGCGTGGGTATGCGGCCGACCACGCAACAAGACGGAAAGAGGCAGCACATGGCAACGATATTGGCGGGCAAACGGATCGCCTTCCTCGTGGCGCCAGAAGGCGTCGAGCAGGTCGAACTGACCGAGCCCTGGAAGGCCGTCGAAGACGCGGGCGGCACCCCCGAGCTGGTCTCCACCGAGGTCGGCAAGATCCAGGCGTTCAACCACCTGACCCCCGCCGACACCTTCGACGCGGACAAGGCGGCCGAGAAGGTCACCGCCTCCGAATACGACGGCCTTGTCCTGCCCGGCGGCGTCGCCAACCCCGACTTCCTCCGCGGAAACGCCTCCGCCGTGCAGTTCGCCCGCGGCTTCTTCGATTCCGGACGGCCCGTCGCGGCCATCTGCCACGCGCCGTGGACGCTGATCGACGCTGACGTGGTGCGGGGCCGGATGATCACGTCGTGGCCGACGCTGCGCACCGATCTGCTCAATGCCGGCGCGAACTGGGTCGACGAGGAAGTGGTGGTGTGCTCGAGGGGGCCCAACACGCTGGTGTCCAGCCGCAAGCCCGATGATCTGGCGGCGTTCTGCAGCACGCTGGTCGGAACGTTCGCGGCAGGTCGCTGAGAGCATGCGGGGTGAGCTACGCAAACCCGACCCGCAGCGGGCCGCGCGTCGGTAACGTCGCGTACATGCTGTTCGCGGCGTTGCGCGACATGCAGTGGCGAAAACGGCGTTTCGTCATCGCGATCCTGTCCACCGCCATCATCTTCGGCATGACGCTGGTGTTGACCGGGTTGGCGAACGGCTTCCGCACCGAAGCGCAGCGGACGGTGGATTCCCTTGGTGTCGACACCTTCCTGGTGAAGGACGGCGCTTCGGGCCCGTTCGTCGGGGCGACGCCGTTCGCACCCGCGGACCTGCGCAGGATCGCCTCCGCTCCCGGAGTGCAGGCGGCCGCTCCGCTGGTGTACGCAGGCGGGACGGTCACCCTTGGCGACGTCACCCGCAACGCCGACCTGTTCGGCGCACCGGAGAAGGGACCGGGCATGCCGGTGGTCTCCGAAGGCCGCCCGCCGGTGAGCCCCGACGAGGTCGCGGTGTCGAGCACCCTGGGGCGCAACCAGGGCGAGGACATCCAGATCGCGTCGCACAGGCTGCGCATCGTCGGCATCGTCGAGAACTCGACCGCGTTGGCCAACCTGCCCAACATCTTCCTCACCACAGAAGGCGCTCAACGACTGGCGTACGGCGGACAGCCACTGGTGGCGTCGATCGGCATCAGAGGCACACTCGACCAGGTGCCGCGCGGCTACCAGGCCATCGATCGCGACGGTGCGATCGCCGACCTGCTCCGTCCGCTGAAGGTCGCGGTGAACTCGATCACGATCGTCGCGGTTCTGCTGTGGGTGGTCGCCGCACTGATCGTGGGATCGATCATCTATCTGTCGGCGTTGGAGCGGCTTCGAGACTTCGCGGTGTACAAGGCGATTGGCGTTGCGACGAGTTCGATCGCGGCCGGTCTCGCGCTGCAGGCCATCATCGTCGCGCTGTCCGCGGTCGCCGTCGGGGTCGTGCTGGCCGCGCTGCTCGGGCCGATCTTCCCGATGCAGGTGATCGTGCCGGGCTACGCGTACGTCGTCCTGCCCGTGGTCGCCGTCGTCTTCGGTCTCATCGCAAGTGCCACCGGCTTGCACCGTGCGGTGTCCGTCGATCCGGCCATGGCCTTCGGGGGTCGTTGAGTCATGGGCGATTTGAGCATCCAGGACCTCGTGGTCGAGTACTCCAGCGGCGGTTATGCCGTCCGTCCGTTGGACGGCTTCAACCTGGATGTGGCCGCCGGTTCACTCGTGATCCTGCTCGGGCCGAGCGGATGCGGGAAGACGACCCTGCTGTCGTGTCTCGGCGGGATACTCAAGCCGACCGCGGGGGCGATCAAGTTCGGCGACGTCGACGTCACCTCCCTCGACGCCAAGGGCCTCTCGAGATATCGCCGTGAGACGGTCGGCATCGTGTTCCAGGCGTTCAACCTGGTACCGAGCCTCACCGCGCTGGAGAACGTGATGGTGCCACTTCGGGCAGCGGGGATGTCGCGGCAGGGCGCGCGGCAGAAGGCCGAGGAGCTGCTGGCACGGGTTGGGTTGCAGGACAGGGCAACCCACCGACCCGCCGATCTCAGCGGAGGTCAGCAACAGCGGGTCGCGCTCGCGCGGGCGATCGCGCTGGACCCACCGCTCATCCTTGCCGACGAACCAACGGCGCATCTGGATTTCATCCAGGTCGAAGAAGTGCTGCGATTGATCCGCGAGCTCGCCTCCGGCGACCGGATGGTGGTCGTCGCCACTCACGACAGCCGGATCCTTCCGCTTGCCGACCGGGTGGTGGAACTGGTGCCGGACTTCGCGGAGAGCAACCGGCCGCCCGCGACCGTTTCCCTGGCGGAGGGCGAGGTGCTCTTCGAGGAAGGCACCATGGGCGACTGCATCTACGTCGTGGTCGAGGGGGAAATCGAGATCGTACGCGAATTGGCAGGCGGCGGTGAGGAACTGGTATGGGTGGCCGAACCTGGTGAGTACTTCGGCGAGCTCGGTCCGCTGTTCCACATGCCGCGCTCGGGGACCGCACGCGCCCGCTCGGATGCCGAGCTGATCGGCTATACCGTCGCGGCGTTTCGCGAAAGGCTCGGCGCGGGCGGGATCCGCGACATGATCGAGCACCGCCCGCTCGACATCGCAGACGAACCCGCTACTCGGGGATCAGACTGAGCAGCACGTCCGGCCCGATCGGATCGATTCCGTCGAACCGCCACCGCTGAGCGTGCGCGATCGACAGCACGCCCACGTCGTCGATCGCAGTTATCGGTCCGCCCAACAGAATCGGCGCGATGTAAGCCAGGATCCGGTTGATCACGCCGGCCCGCAGAAACGCACCGGCCAGCGTCGGCCCGCCCTCGATGAGGACGTCGGTGCGGTCCGACAGCGCCCTGATCACCTCGTGCGGGTCACGGGTGCGGATCACCATCGTGCGGGTGTCGTCGTTCAACACGTTGGCGTCTGGCGAGATCTCGCGCTCCCCCACCACGACACGCAGCGGTTGCCGCTCGGCCAGCGTCCCGTCGGGCAGGCGTGCCGTCAGCCTGGGGTCGTCGATGAACACCGTCCCGGTACCGACGAGGATCGCGTCGCAGGCAGCGCGCCTGCGATGCACGTCGGCGCGGGCGGCCTCGCTGGTGATCCACTGGCTGCTGCCGTCGGCCGCCGCGCTGCGGCCGTCGATGCTCGTCGCGAACTTCCACGTGACGTGCGGTGATCCGGTGCGCTGCTTGTGTAACCACTCGCGCAGCGGTCCGCCTGCGACAGCGTCGGCAAGCGCTCCGGCAACCACGTGCAGGCCGGAGTCGGCGAGCCGCGTCGCTCCGCCCGCCGCCTCCGGGTTGGGATCGTTGACGGCGTAGACGACCGTCTCGATGCCGGCAGCGACGAGAGCGTCGACACACGGCGGGGTCCTGCCATGGTGGTTGCAGGGTTCGAGGGTGACCACCGCCGTTCCGCCCGCCGCGCGCGCACCGGCCTGCCGCAGTGCGACCACCTCCGCGTGCGGACCACCGGTCGGTTCGGTCGCGCCGATCCCGGCAAGCTCGCCGTCAGGGTCCAGAATCACAGCGCCGACAGGCGGATTGGGATAGGTGCCGCCCTTGACGAGCTCGCCCTGCTCGATGGCGAGCCGCATAGCGGCGTCGAAGTTCATAGCTGCAGATGCTTGGACGCCGAGGCCGCCTGCCTGCGCAGCGCCTCGACGGCGGCCGCCGGATCGTCAGCGCTGTAGACCGCCGAGCCCGCGACGAAACAGTCCACGCCCGCTTCTGCGGCGTCCTCGATCGTTTCGGCGTTGATCCCGCCGTCGATCTCGACGAGGATCGTCAACTCGCCCGCGTCGACGAGCCTGCGCGCGATGGCGACCTTGGGCAGCACCTCGGGGATGAACTTCTGGCCGCCGAAGCCGGGTTCGACGGACATGATCAGCAGGGTGTCGAAGTCGGACAGGATTTCCAGATACGGCTCCAACGGGGTGCCCGGTTTGACCGAAAGACCCGCCTTGGCGCCCGCGGCGCGGATGTCACGGGCGACGCCGACCGGATTGTCGGTGGCCTCGGCGTGGAAGGTGACGTTGTAGGCACCCGCCTCGGCGTACGGCGGCGCCCACCTGTCCGGGTTGTCGATCATCAGATGGCAGTCCATCGGGATGTCGGTGGTCGGCAGCAGGCTCTCGACGACCGGTAGCCCGAGCGTGAGGTTGGGCACGAAGTGGTTGTCCATGACGTCGACGTGCACCCAGTCGGCGCCCTTCACCGCGGCCACCTCGTCGGCCAGCCTGGAGAAGTCGGCAGCCAGGATCGACGGCGCTATCAGAGGTCGCGACATGGGCTCACCCTACTTTGAGCGCGGCTGCGAACATCGCATCGGTGCCGTGGCGGTGCGGCCAGAGCTGCACATACGGCCCGTCGCCGATGTCGCCGACGCCCTCGAACAGCGGCCGGGTGTCGACCGCCGTCACCGGGTGGCGCCGCAGCGCGTCGGCCACCACCCCGACCGTCTCCGACAGATGCGGAGAGCAGGTGGCATACAGCACCACACCGCCGGGTCGGGTCAGCGTGATCGCCGACGCCAGCAGTTCACGCTGCAGGCGCGCCAACGCGGGCACGTCGGCGGACTGACGCCGCCAGCGCGCCTCCGGGCGCCGCCGCAGCGCACCGAGCCCGGTACATGGCGCATCCACGAGCACGCGGTCGAAGCCCGACTGGACTCCCGGGTCGCGGCCATCGACACGCAGCACCTCGACCGGCAGTCCCCGGGTGTTCTCCTCGACGAGATCGGCCCTGCGCGCGTTCGGCTCCACCGCTGTGACGGTCGCACCCACCTGCGCGCCGATCGCGGCGAGCAACGCCGTCTTGCCGCCGGGGCCGGCACACAGGTCCAACCAGCGGCCGCGGTCTCCGTCGGACTGTGCCAGGGTCAACGCCCTTGCCACCAGCTGACTGCCTTCGTCCTGCACCAACGCGACGCCGTCGCGCACCGCGTCGAGCTGACCCGGATCTCCTCCCGACAGGTACACCGCGTACGGCGAGTAGCGCCCGACGTCGCCGCCGACGGATGCCGCGAGGTCGTCGGCGCTGAGCACGCCGGGCCGCGCAGCGAGGTGTACGAGGGGACGCTCGTCATCGGCGGTCAGCAGCGCGTCGAGTTCACCGGCCCTGGCCCCAAGAGCGTCCGCGAATGCCTGCCCGACCCACCTCGGGTGCGCGTGCGTGAACGCGAGATGACCGACGGGGTCGGTGTCTGCGGGCGGGGCGAGCTCATCGATCCACGACTGCGGCTCGCGGCCCGCGATGGTGCGCAGCACGCCGTTGACGAAACCTGCTCGGGCCGAGTCGAATTCGATTCCGGCCTGCTCGACTGTGGTGGACACCGCCGCGTGCGCGTCGACCCGGGTGCGGAGAAGCTGGTAGCTGCCGAGCCGCAGCAGGTCGAGCAGCACCGGGTCGATACGGTCGGTCGGACGGCCTGCTGCGGCGGCGATGACCGCGTCGAGCAACCCTTGTGCGCGGCACGCGCCGTAGGCCAGTTCGGTGGCGAATGCGGCATCGCGGCCGGTGATTCCGCGTTCCCGGAGCAGCGCCGGCAGCACGAGGTTGGCGTAGGCGTCGCGCTCCGACACCGCCCGCAGCACATCGAACGCGGCGCGGCGGGCCGGGTCCAGCGGCTTGCGGCGGGGTCGGCGGGGTCTGGTCATGTGGCCGTCGCCGATTCGCCGAGACGGGCGCCACGCGCCCATGCGGCGGCATCCATCTGCTTCTTGCCAGGCGGTTGCACGGTGCCCAAGAGAACGGGCTGGGAGCCCGTTCCGATCCTGACCCCGGCGCGGTCCAGCCGGATCGCGCCCGGCGGCAACGGATCCGACGCGGCCAGCGTCACCGGGCCGAGCTTGATCCTGACGTCGCCGACCAGCGTCCAGGCGCCCGGGTTCGGCGTCACCGCGCGGATCCGCCGCTCGACGACATGGCCGGGCAGATCCCAGCGCACCCTTGCGTCGTCGACGGTGATCTTCGGTGCGACCGTGACCCCCTCCGTCGGTTGCGGTACCGGCGACAGGGTGCCGTCTGCGATGCCGTCCATCGTCTTCTCCAGAAGTGCGGCACCCGAGATCGACAGCCGGCCGAGCAGATCCGCGGCAGTGTCGGTGGGCTGGATGGTCTCGGTGACGACGCCGTAGACGGGTCCGGAGTCGAGCGCGGGTTCGATCTGAAAGGTCGTTGCTCCGGTGATGGCGTCTCCAGCGGCGATCGCCGCCTGAACGGGCGCTGCGCCGCGCCAGGCGGGCAGCAGCGAGAAGTGCAGGTTGATCCAGCCGTGCGCCGGGACGGCGAGAAGACCGGCGCGAAGCAGTGCCCCGTAGGCGACGACTGCGCACGCGTCAGGCGCCAAATCTGCCAACTCCGAGACGAACTCCTCGGAGTTCGGCCGGTGCGGCCGCAACACCCTGATGCCGTGCTCCAGCGCCAGTGCGGCGACTGGTGACGGCGCAGGCTTGGCCCGTCGGCCGGATGCGGCGTCGGGACGGGTGAGCACCGCGACGACGTCGTGACGGGGCGATTCGATCAATCGCTTCAGTGAGGGCAGGGCCGGCCCTGGAGTGCCTGCGAAGACGATCCGCATGTCTACCGCGGTATCTGGTAGTACTCGCGTTCGGCCACACCGGAAAGCGGTGCGACGAACATCCACGGGATGGTGGTCAGGAGCCGGTTGACGGTGGCGGCGGCGTCGTTGTAGTACTGCCGCGCGAACGCCAGCTTGTTCTCGGTGTCGGCGAGGTTCTCCTGCAGGTTCAGGAAGTTGTCCGATGAGTTCAACTGCGGGTAGCTCTCGCTGAGCGCGAGCACGGGCGCCAGCGCGGAGTCGAAGTCGCGCTCGGCAGCACTGCGCTGCGCGACGGACTTCCCCGACGTCGCCGTCGTCAACGCGGCCCGCGCATCGGCGACGTGTTCGAGGACGCCCCTCTCGTGGGCAGCGAAGGTCTGCACCGTGTGCACCAGGCTCGGGATCAGCGCGGCGCGGCGCGTCAACTCGACGTCGATTCCTGCCAGCGCTTCGGACACCCGGATGTCGGCGCTGCGGATCTTGTTGTAGCCCACTACGAATCCGACAAGAACCAGAACCGCGAGCACCAGCCCGATGATTAGCAGCGCTCTCACCACGATCCGCCTCCTCCGCCGCCGCCTCCGCCGCCGCCACCGCCTCCGCCGCCACCGCCGCTGCTGCTACCACCGCCGGACGACGACGCCGACTGCGACGCGGTGTACGCGCCGATCGACGAGGACAAGGCCGACTCGAAACTGTCGAAGCCCGCGCTGCCGGAGCCGTGGGAGAACCCCCAGCCCGTCGAGTTCGACGATGATGTGCCCCAGTCAGGTTGCGGTGGTGGCGATCCCATCGACGTCTCGTACTTCTTCGCCCACAACGCCGCAGCGCCTGCGGCAACCGCGAATGGCAGATATGTGGTGTAGAGATCCCTGCGGGCCGAGAAATCGAATCGGGACTCAGCCGAATCGGTCACCAGCATGCGGTGGAATCCGCCTGCCTGCGACCACAGTTCGCGTCCTGCCGCGGTGCGCCTGGTGCCCACGCCGTCGACCCAGGAGCGCACGGTGACCAGGAAGAACGCGGCGAACGGCAGCCCTGTCGCGGTCATCGGGATGCCGAAGGCAAGGAAAAAGCAGCACGCTGCGGCGAGGAGCGAGATGACATTGGCGGCGCGAACCCACAGTTCCTTGCGGTGCTTGACCATCAGGCCGCCGTCGAAGGCCCATTTCTCGACGGCCTTGGCGATGTCGGTCTTGGCCTTGCTCAGCTTCTCGCCGGATTTGACGCTCTTCTTGGCCTCGAACTCGTCGCCGGGCCTGCAGACCCGCAGCGCCAGACCCACCTTGCGGCTGACCGGATCGAGCCGCTCCCACTCGATCTTCTCGACGAGCCCGTTGATCCGCCAGTGCTCGGCGTTGACCTGTGTCAGCTTGATCATCTTGCGCTCGGCGAGATAGAACAGCGTCGCGATGAGCGCGTTCCTGGGCACGGCCTCTGTGCGGATGTATTCGGTCTGCACCGGCCCGAGCCCTGCCGGCGGCGCGTACTGAAGCGGAAAGCCCGGTGCCGGCTCGACGGTCGTGCGGTACCACAGAAACCCGCCGAGAGCGAAGACCGCTGCGAGACCGAGGATCCAAGCCATGTCGGTCGTCGACTGCCCGAGGATGCGGTCCCACGTGTACGGCCACAGCAGCCTGTCGCCGTCAGGGGTCGCCACATTCACACCGGCCCGCAGAGTGACCGGTGTGTGGGGGTCGAGATCATCGGCGGACAGGCGGATCGTGTGGCCCTCGACGGTCAGGTCGCCGCACGGCTCACCGACTCCGTTGCCGACCGAGCACTGCGCACCGGTGACGTCGCCGGGCATGGTCACCGAGACGTCGGCGTGCTGGATGCGGTTGTTCCAGAGGGCGCCGACCACATTCCAGTAGAACACCGACTCCGCGGGTTCGGGGTCGCCGGTGGATTCCGCGAATTGCAGATCAGCGCCGACGGAACCCGGTGCGAGCGCCGCCGGGATCGAGTACCGGATCTCGAATATGTGTGTGCCGTAACTCAGGTACTCGTCCGGATCGCCGACCTTGGCCACCCGGAACCGCTTTCCTTCGGTCCACAGCATCCGGTACGGCGCGGGCTGTCCGTCCAGCGTGACCGATTCGATCTGCGGGATCTGCCGCACGTAGGGGTCGTTCCGGTTGCCGGTCGGCCACAACCAGAACAAGCCGTGGCGGTCGGAGGGGAACTGAGCGGTGATGGTTTCGACGACGTCGACGCTTCCGTCGGCGTTGACCCGGAAGTCGGCGTCGAATTCGCGGAACACCACCGGGTCGTCGACGGGCACCGATTCGCCGCCGCCGGTGAACACCAGCGGCCACAGAAGCCCAAACGCGATGAGCACCAGCGGAATCGACCACCCGATAACCCGCCGCATGTCACCTCCTGTCGAGACTGGGTCCCGAATTCTCGCACTACCCTATGTGCAACGGGTCGATTTGCACCCGGACGGGCTGTTGATCGTGGCGTGCGCTGAGCACTCCGCTGGCCCGTCGCAGCGCCGCGGCCAGTTCCAGCCCCTGGCCTTTCGGCACTCGGACCAGCATGCGGTTGACGGGGCCGGAACCGGGAGCCCCTGCGGGTCTGCGGGCACCCGAGGGCAGATCGACGGGGCCGAGCAACTCGGCAGATCCGGGCAGTTCGGCGGTGTCCAGCAGCGCATCCACTGCCGCGGGCGCCCCGTCGACGGCGGCCATGTGCACACCGGGCGGCAGCCCGACTTCGTCGCGCGCCTGCAGTTCGGCCTCGGCGTGCCCCACCGGATCCCAGCGGATCAGCGCCTGCACCGTCGGCACGGTCGATTCGGCCACAGCGGCCACCACACCCCCGTCGCTGCGGCTGCGAACCAGCGTGGATGCGGCCATCCAGCGGCGCAGGGTGTCCTCGGCGGCACGGAGATCCTGGCGGCCCAGCAGCGCCCACGCGTCGAGCAGTAGCGCGGCGCCGTAGCCTCCCGTGGCCGCAGGCTCGGCCCCCGGGGTCGCCACGACCAGCGCGGGATCCCCCGGCACCGTCGCGATCATGCTGTCGCCTGCCGAGGTGATCACGGTCGTGCCGGGGAACGCCCGCCCCAACTCCTCCGCGGTGCGCCTGGCGCCCACCACGACGGCGCGGACGGCGTCCGACCCGCATCTGGCGCAGCGCAGGGCGGGCTGCTCGCGCCCGCACCACCGGCAGACCGCACCGGTGGCGTCTCGGTCGGGCAGCGACAACGGGCCCGTGCAGTGTCGGCAGCGTGCGATCGTGCGGCAGCGTCCGCAGGCCAGCGCGGGGACGTATCCCCTGCGCGGTACCTGGACGAGCACGGGATGGCCCGCCGCCAGCGCCGTGCGGGCAGCCTGCAACGCCATCGACGGCAGCCGCGCGCTGTGCGAGGCGGGATCGCGCTCCTGCGTGTACCCGCTGTCCTCGATGGCTATCACCCTGGGGGCCCGTGACCGCACGACCGGCCTCGGCGCCACCAGATCGTGTGCCCACCGGGTGGCAACCAACGCCTGAGCCTCCGCGGTGCGGGCGTAGCCGCCGATCATTGCGGCGCACCGCAGTTGGTGTGCGCGCAGCATCCCCACCTCGCGGGCGTGCGGATAGGGCGCGCGGGGTTCGGAGAGGGTGTCATCACCGTCGTCCCACACCAGCACCAGCCCGAGGTCGGCGACCGGCGCGAAGACCGCACTGCGCGTGCCGATCACGACCCGCGCCGAGC
>JAEZKH010000334.1 GCA_023415515.1 Actinomycetes bacterium | reverse complement strand
GAAACCGTGCCGGTGCACCTGCTGCGCGGCGGCGGCGAACAGCTGCAGGAGGCCTACCGCGCCCTGAACCCGAGCGCGCTGGTCCCCACCCTCGAAGACGACGACGCGGTGCTCACGCAGTCGCTGGCGATCATCGAATATCTGGATGAAAAGTTTCCCCAGGCCCCGCTGCTGCCCGGCGACGCCCTCGCCCGCGCCCGGATACGTTCGCTGGCGCTGGACGTGGCCTGCGACATCCATCCGGTCAACAACCTGCGCGTGCTGAAGTTCATGATCCGCACCCTCGGCGCAGACGATGCCGCCAAGACCGAGTGGTATCGCCACTGGGTCACGCTCGGCTTCGCCGCCATCGAGGCGCGACTGGCCAACAGCAGCGAAACCGGCAACTTCTGCCACGGCGACACGCCGACGCTGGCCGATTGCTGTCTCGTGCCGCAGGTCTACAACGCCCAGCGCTTCGACGTGGACATGCGCGCCTATCCCACGATCGCCGCCATCCACGCCCGCTGCGAAGCCCTGCCCGCCTTCGCCGCCGCCTACCCTTCGCGCCAGCCGGACGCGGAGTAAGCCGCCGCCACGCGCTTCCAGGCAGCAGCAAGCCCGGAAGCGCCCTCTCTTGCCCTGCCGTAGTGCATCGCCCCTACGGTAAAATCCCCCGATTGATCACGCTCTCGCGCAGGCTCCTGAATTCAGGCCCAGCCCGAGGGCGCGCAACCCCGCGCAACCCATTTCGCATCCAGCACCAATCTCATGTCCAAAGCCCCAAAGAACGCCGCAGCAGACAACACCCCCGCACCCAACTTCCTGCGCGGCATCATCGAATCCGACCTCGCCTCCGGCAAGCACGCCAACCGCAAGGACCCGAACGGCCACATCCTGCCGACCGTCATCACGCGCTTCCCGCCCGAGCCGAACGGCTATCTCCACATCGGCCACGCCAAGTCGATCTGCCTGAACTTCGGCCTCGCGCGCGACTACGGCGGCCGCTGCAACATGCGCTTCGACGACACCAACCCGGAGAAGGAAGAACAGGAATACGTCGACACCATCCTCGACAGCGTGAAATGGCTCGGCTTCGACTGGAAGGATGACCAGGGCGAGCACCTCTACTTCGCCAGCGACTACTTCGACCTGATGTACCAGATGGCCGAATACCTCGTCACCTCCGGCCACGCCTACGTCGACAGCCAGAGCGCCGAGGAAATGGCGAAGAACCGCGGCAGCTTCTCCGAGCCCGGCAAGAACTCGCCCTACCGCGACCGCAGCCCGGAAGAATCGCGGGACCTGCTGCGCCGGATGAAGCGCGGCGAATTCAAGGAAGGCACGCACATCCTGCGCGCCAAGATCGACATGGCCTCGCCCAACATGAACCTGCGCGACCCGGCCATCTACCGCATCCGCCACGCGCATCACCACCGCACCGGCGACAAGTGGTGCATCTATCCGATGTACGACTACGCCCACCCGATCGAAGACGCGATCGAACAGGTCTCGCACTCGATCTGCACGCTCGAATTCCAGGACCACCGCCCCTTCTACGACTGGGTGCTCGAGCGCCTGACCGAAGGCGGCTTCTTCCAGCGTCCGCTGCCGCATCAGTATGAATTCGCGCGCCTGAACGTCACCTACGTCATCACGAGCAAACGAAAACTACGCCAGCTGGTGGAAGAAAAGATCGTCGACGGCTGGGACGACCCGCGCATGCCCACCATCGTCGGCATCCGCCGCCGTGGCTTCACCCCCGAATCCCTGCAACTCTTCTGCGACCGCACTGGCACCACCAAGTCCGACGGCTGGACCGACTACGGCATACTCGAAGCCGCCGTGCGCGACGACCTCGACCCCAAGGCCCCGCGCGCCGTCGCCGTGCTGCGCCCGCTGAAGCTCATCATCGACAACTTCCCCGAGACGCTTTCAGAGGAATGCCACGCACCGGTCCACCCGCACCACCCGGAACGCGGCCAGCGCAGCTTCCCGATCACCAAGGAACTATGGATCGAAGAAGAAGACTTCATGGAAGTCCCGACCAAGGGCTACTTCCGCTTCTTCCCCGGCAACAAGGTGCGGCTGAAGTATGGCTACGTCGTCGAATGCACCGGCTGCGACAAGGATGAAAACGGCAATGTCATCGCCGTGCACTGCTCGTACTTCCCGGATTCCAAGAGCGGCACGCCGGGCGCGGACAACTACAAGGTCAAGGGCACGATTCCCTGGGTGAGCGCGAAGCATGCGCTGGAAGCGGAAGTGCGGCTGTATGACCGCCTCTTCGTCGATCCGCAGCCGGATGCGGGCGGAAAGGACTTCAAGCAGGCGCTGAATCCGAACTCGAAGGAAGTGGTGACGGCTTACCTTGAATATGGGATGTCAAAGGCGATGCCGGATGATAAGTTCCAGTTCGAGCGGCATGGGTACTTTGTCGCGGATCGCGTCGATTCGAAGCCGGGGAGGCCGGTGTTTAATCGGGTGGTTACGTTGAAGGATTCGTGGGGGAAGTAACGAAAAGATCGCAATCACGTGACAATGAAAAAGGGCTCGATCGAGCCCTTTTTTTATAAAGAACCGCTGTGATGTGACTTGGTTCAAGAAAAACCGTGGTCTGCCCCATGG
>JAEZKH010000279.1 GCA_023415515.1 Actinomycetes bacterium | reverse complement strand
GTCCCAAGGGTTCTGCCAGCAAGCAACTCGTCACGGGCCCGCAGCGGCTGACCAAGCTCCGGTACCGCGCGCCGTATGCGACCGAGTGGCAGGACCTCGACCTCGACACCGCGATGGAGATGGTCGCCGACCGCGTCCTCGACGCCCGCGACAAGGGCTGGCAGCAGTTCGACAAGGACCGCAACACGCTGCGCCGCACGATGGGCATCGCCAGCCTCGGCGGCGCGACACTCGACAACGAAGAGAACTATCTGATCAAGAAGCTCTTCACCGCGTTGGGTGCGCTGCAGATCGAGAACCAGGCCCGTATTTGACACAGTGCAACGGTTCCCGGTCTGGGGGCCTCCTTCGGTCGCGGCGGGGCGACGGACTATCAGCAGGATCTCGTCAACTCCGACTTCATCGTCATCATGGGGTCGAACATGGCCGAGGCCCATCCCGTCGGGTTCCAGTGGGTGATGGAGGCCAAGTCACGCGGCACCCGCGTGGTGCACATCGACCCGCGGTTCACCCGCACCAGCGCGGTCGCCGACCAGCACGTGCCGCTGCGGGCGGGCAGTGACATCGCGTTCCTCGGCGGGGTGATCAACTACATCCTGTCCAACGAACTGGACTTCCGCGAGTACGTCACCGCATACACCAACGCCTCGTTCCTCATCGACGAGAGCTTCTGCGACGCAGAGGATCTCGACGGGCTGTTCAGCGGTTACGACGACGAGACCGCCTCCTACGACCCGTCGACGTGGCAGTACCAGTCGACCGACTCGGGGGGCGGCGGTGCAGGCGCGAAGGAGGAGGCCGCACCCGACCAGCAGGGTTCGGGAGGCGCACCGGTCGAAGGCGCGCAAGACATTCCGGCCGATCCGACGTTGCAGCACCCGCGCTGTGTGTACCAGATTCTCAAGCGCCACTACGCCCGCTACACGCCGGAGATGGTGGAACGGGTGTGCGGCGTGCCCGCCGGGCAGTTCCTGGCGATCGCCAAGGCGTGGGCGCAGAACTCCGGCCGTGAGCGCACCGCGGCGCTGGTGTACAGCGTGGGCTGGACGCAGCACTCGGTCGGCGCGCAGTACATCCGGGCCGGTGCCATCATCCAGTTGCTGCTGGGCAACATCGGCCGCCCCGGCGGCGGGGTGATCGCGCTGCGCGGCCACGCCAGCATTCAGGGTTCGACCGATGTGCCGACGTTGTTCAACCTGCTGCCCGGCTATCTCGCCATGCCAAGCGCCGGGCACGAGACGCTGACCGACTATCTCGATAAGATCAAGAGCCGCAACCAGAAAGGCTTCTGGGGCAACGCCGATGCCTACATGGTGTCGCTGCTGAAGGAGTATTGGGGCGACGCGGCCACCGTCGAGAACGACTACTGCTTCGACTATCTGCCGCGCATCAACGGCGACCACGGCACCTACCGCACGGTGATGGACATGGTCGACGGCAAGGTGTTCGGCTACTTCCTGCTCGGCCAGAACCCCGCGGTCGGGTCGGCGCACGGACGGCTGCAGCGCCTCGGCATGGCCAATCTCGACTGGCTGGTGGTGCGCGACCTCGTCGAGATCGAGAGCGCATCGTTCTGGAAGGACGGCCCCGAGGTCGAGACCGGCGAGATCAGCCCGCAGACCTGCCGCACCGAGGTGTTCCTGTTCCCCGCCGCGTCGCACGTGGAGAAGGCGGGCACGTTCACCCAGACCCAGCGCATGCTGCAGTGGCGGGAGAAGGCCGTCGAGCCGCCCGGCGATGCGCGCTCCGAGCTGTGGTTCTTCTATCACCTCGGCCGTATCCTGCGCGAAAAGCTGGCGAACTCAACCGATGACCGCGATCGGCCGCTGCTCGACCTCGCGTGGGACTACGCGATGGAGGGTGACGAGCCGTCGGGTGAGGATGTGTTGCGCCGCATCAGCGGTGTGGACCTGACGACGGGCCGCGCGGTCGACAACTACATGTCGCTGAAGGCCGACGGCTCGACGCTGTGCGGCTGCTGGATCTACAGCGGCGTGTACGCCGACGAGGTCAATCAGGCCGCGCGCCGCAAGCCCCACACCGAACAGGGCCCCTATGAGTCGGAATGGGGGTGGACCTGGCCGATGAACCGCCGCGTTCTCTACAACCGGGCGTCGGCCGACCCGCAGGGCAGGCCGTGGAGCGAACGCAAGAAGCTCGTCTGGTGGGACCCCAACAAGGGTGAGTGGACGGGCTACGACGTCCCGGACTTCGAGAAGACGAAGCCCCCCGACTACCGCCCCGCCGAGGACGCCGTCGGGGTGGCGGCGCTGCGCGGTGACGACCCGTTCATCATGCAGGCCGACGGCAAAGGGTGGCTGTTCGCGCCGAAGGGCGTACTCGACGGGCCGCTTCCGACGCATTACGAGCCGCACGAGTCGCCGATCCGCAACGCGCTGTATCCGCAGCAGGGCAACCCGGCGCGCAAAGTGTATGGGCGAAGCGACAATCCGTCGAACCCGTCGCCGCCCGAACTGCACGGCGAGGTGTTCCCGTTCGTGTTGAGCACCGCGCGGCTGACCGAGCACCACACGGCGGGCGGGATGAGCAGGCAGCTGTCGTATCTGTCGGAGCTGCAGCCGGGTCTGTTCGTCGAGGTGTCTCCGCAGCTGGCGCGGATCCGCGGGCTGACACACATGGCCTGGGCGCACGTCGTCACCAGCCGCACGGCAGTCGACGCGCGGGTGTTCGTGACCGAACGGATGCGACCGCTGCGCGTGGAAGACCATGTGGTGCACCAGATCTGGATGCCCTACCACTGGGGGAACAAGGGCTTGATCGACGGCGACGTCGTCAACGACCTGTTCGGCGTGGTGGCCGACCCGAACGTCTTCATCCAGGAGAGCAAGGTCGCCACGTGCGACATCCAACCGGGCAGGCGGCCGCGGGGGCCCGAGCTGCTCACCTACATCGCCATGTACCGCGAGCGGGCCAGGATCACGATCGAGACCGGTACCGACCTCGACACCACTCAGACATCGGCCGACCACACCGAGGAAAGCCCATGAGCGAGAAGCGAAGCGGATCGCGTGGCAGCATGAGCGAGAACAGCTTCTACGGCCCGCTGGCCGACCCGGCGGGCAACGCAGGCTACGACGAGCAGCACCCCAAGCGGGTCGGCTTCTTCACCGACACGTCGGTGTGCATCGGCTGCAAGGCCTGCGAGGTGGCGTGCAAGGAGTGGAACGACGTGCCCGTCTCAGGAGAAGGCGACGGGTTCAACCTGCTCGGGATGTCGTTCGACAACACCGGCAGCCTCGGCGCGAATTCGTGGCGGCACGTCGCCTTCGTCGAACAACCCGCCCGCGAGCCGACCGACCTCGGCATGCCCGCGCTCGAAAGGCCGGGCGACGGCTCGGGTGCGGAAACCCGCACCGACTTCCGCTGGTTGATGAGCAGCGACGTGTGCAAGCACTGCACGCATGCGGGATGTCTCGACGTGTGTCCGACGGGCGCGCTGTTCCGCACCGAGTTCGGGACCGTCGTCGTGCAGCAGGACATCTGCAACGGCTGCGGCTACTGCGTGTCGGGGTGCCCCTACGGTGTGATCGAGCGGCGTGAGGGCGACGGCCGGGCGTGGAAGTGCACGATGTGCTACGACCGTCTGCACGACGGCCTCGAGCCGGCTTGCGCGAAGGCGTGCCCCACCGACTCGATCCAGTTCGGAGACCTCGACGAATTGCGCGAGCGTGCCGCGAAGCGGGTCGAGACGCTGCATGAGCGTGGCATCACCGAGGCGCGGCTCTACGGACACGACCCGAACGACGGTGTCGGCGGTGACGGCGCGTTCTTCCTGCTGCTCGACGAACCCGAGGTGTACGGGCTTCCGCCCGACCCGGTGGTGCCGACGCGCGACGCGGGCGCGATGTGGCGGTACGCGGGGCTGGCGGCGTCGGCGCTGGTGGGTCTCGCGGTGTCGGCGTTCGCGGGGAGGCGGTCGTGAAGGAACAGCTCAACGTCCCGAAGGCGGAGTTCCGCTCCTACTACGGCCGCCAGATCCTCAAGACCCCGGTGTGGAACTGGATGATCGCGGCCTATTTGTTCGCGGGCGGGCTGTCGGCGGGCTCGGCCCTGCTGGCCGCAGGCGCCGACCTGACCGGGCGCCCGCAGCTGCGCAAGGTGTCGCGCCTCGGCGCGTTGGGGAGCCTGCTGGCCGGCATGTACTTCCTGATCGGCGACCTCGGCAGGCCAGAGCGGTTCCACCACATGCTGCGGGTGGCCAAGCCCAGCTCGCCGATGAGCATGGGCACCTGGATGCTCGGCGCCTACGGGCCGGGTGCCGGGCTGGCGGCTGTCGCGGAGCTCATGCCGCAGCGGCTGCGGCGGACGTGGGTCGGCAGGCTCGTGGACCGACTGGCGCGGCCAGCGGGGCTCGAGGCGGCGGCCGTCGCGCCCGGTGTCGCGTCGTACACCGCAGTTCTGTTGTCCCACACCGCTGTTCCGGCGTGGCGGGAGGCGCACCCGTACCTGCCGTTCGTGTTCACCGGCTCGGCGGCCGCCAGCGGAGGCGGACTGGGCATGGTCCTTGCGCCGGTCAGCGAGTCTGGGCCGGCCCGGCGGATGGCCGTCGCGGGTGCGGCGCTGGAGTTGGCCGCTTCGCGGACGTTGGAGCAGCGGCTGGGGCTGAGCGCCGAGGCGTATACGACCGGCAGGCCGCACACGTTGCGGCGGTGGTCGGAGATCCTGACGGTCTGCGGCGCCGTGGGCGCCGCGGTCGGCGGGCGCAGCCGGTCGGTCACCGCGGCGTCGGGGCTTGCGCTGCTCGCGGGTAGCGCGCTACAGCGGTTCGGGGTATTCGAGGCAGGCGTCGCCTCGACGCAGGATCCCAGGTATGTCGTGGTTCCGCAGCGTGAACGGATCGAGGCCCGGGCGGCGCGCGATGACGGCCGCGCTCAGTCGCGGATCTGAACGTTGTCCCCGCCGCGGCTGCACTCGGTGCCGAAGCCGTTGACCATGGACTGAGTGGCCGACGGCGTCCAGCAGTCCCACCCGTCGAATTCGATCCACTCGCTGTCGGCGGGGGCAAGGGCGAACTGGCCCAGATAGCGGTTCACGACGGCCATCGCGTCGGCGCAGGTGACGGTGCCCGATGCGACGACGACGTTTCCGGCGGGCGGGACGCCGACGGTGCCGCACTCGTCGCCTGCCCCGGCCTGTGCGACGGCAGGCG
>JAEZKH010000252.1 GCA_023415515.1 Actinomycetes bacterium | reverse complement strand
CCCGAAAGGCGACAGACGCAAAGGGAGCCAAACACCAGGGTGAAACGGAACCAACCACCGCACTACGACCCCATCAGGCAGACACGCCGTAACCCGGCACCCAAAGACTCACACTGAGACGCAAAGGTCCCGGCGTTCCTGGCGCTCTGCGGGCATTTGCGTCTGCTCGGCGGAGGAAGGCATCCCAATCTGTCATTGACGTGCGCCGACCTGCAGAAGTACAGTCTGATTTGCAGACATTATTTCTACATAGGAGACAGCAGTGCGCATCCGCCACCTCGGAATAGTCGTGCAGGACCTCGAGCGAACAGCCGAGTTCTACGAGAACGTGCTGGGCTTCAAGCGTCTGGGCGACGCCCGCACGCCAGGCCACTACCCCGGCAAGGCGCTGGACCTCAGCGACGGCGAGGTCAACTACTCGCTGCTGCAGCCGAACCCGGACATCGAGCGCTCCGAATGGACGTACGGCGCGATGGGCCCCAACCACATCGGCGTGACGATCGAGGACACCGGCGCGGTGGTCACCGCGCTGAAGGAACGCGGTATCGAGGTCTACGGCGCCGAGCAGGCCGACCCGCCACGGTTCTTCAAGTTCCGCGACCCCGACGGCGTCGAGGTCGACGTGGCCACGCCGGAGCGTGGCTGGAAGTTCTGATCGCCACGGCGACGCCGTGGGTTCACTGAAGGAGCGTTCCCTCCCGCCGACGTGGCTCGTCGGCACCATCGTCAGCATCTTCCTGTTACAGGTGGCGGTCACCCTGGCCCGGCCTGTGTCGACATACCGACTGCTGGCGCTCGGTGCCGACGGCACCACGCTCGGTCTCACGGCGGCGTGCTTCGCCATCCCGCCGATGCTGCTGGCCGTCAGCTTCGGCCGCTGGACCGAGCGGCACCACCCGGCGATCCTCATGGTGCTGGGCTTCGTCGTCGCCGCCGTCGGCGCGTTCGCGCTTGTGGTGGTCGAGGCGATACCCGCGTTCGCGCTCGCGACGACCGCGTTGGGCATCGGCCACATGTCGGCGACGATCGGCGGCCAGAGCATCATGGCGCAGGCCCAGAGCTCGCTCACCCGCATCAGCCGATTCGGTGCTCTCACAACGATTTCGGCGTTGGGTCAGATCGTCGGCCCGGTCCTGGGCGGCGTCATCATCGGCCACAGCGACAATCCCGGCCTGGCCCCGACGGCATCGGCGCTGCAGGCCGCGGCGTGGATATTCGTCGGCGGGCTGCCTGCCGCCGCCATCGCCATGCGCACCACCATCCAGAAGTCGACGGTGCGGACCGGCAAGCCTGAGCGGGTGTGGGGCCTGCTGCGCATCAGGGGTATGCCTGCAGCGCTGATGACCAGCTTCTCGGCCAAGGGCGGCAACGACCTCCTTCTCGTCTATGTGCCGCTGTTGGGCGCTTCGGTCGGCCTGACGTCGTCGCAGGTCGGCATCCTGCTCGGCATCAGCAGCAGCGGAGCGCTGTTCGCCAGGGCCGCCACGCCGTGGTTCGTGCGCAGGATCCCCAGCGTCAACCTGACCGTGGTGGCAACGGTGATCGCGGCACTGTGCCTACTCATCGTGGGTCTGAGCCACAACCTGACGCCGATGATGCTCGCGATGTCCGTGCTCGGATTCGCCATCGGCCTCACCCAGACCACGACGATGGATTGGGTCGTCGACCTGGTCGAGGACACCAGCCGCGGCTCCGCACTGGGCATCAGGGTGGCGACCAACCGCGTCGGTCAGACGTTCATTCTCGCCGCGGCCGGGGTGGCCTCGCAGTGGCTCGGGGTCGAGGCGGCATTCGCGCTGCTCGCGCTCGTCATGTTGGTGACCGCGGGTGCAGGCGCCCTCAGCGCGCGCCGCGGCGCTCAGTCCGCCGGCAGCTGAGCGGTCGCAGGCGACTCGGGCGCACGGGAGATCGTCGTGATCATCAAATCGCCGATCTGCGAGATCCGCGCCGGCGTGAGCCGACTCGTCGGTGCTGCGACCGCGATGGACGCGGACCGGCCCGCGAAGTCGCGGAATGCCACCGCGACCGAGCCCACGTCGTCCTCGGTCTCGCCGGCATTCACCGCATAGCCGCGGGCCCGTGCCTTCGCGACCTCTTTGAGCAGCTTGGCCTGGGTGGTTATCGACTTGTCGGTGCGCGCCGAAAACGGCTCTGCCGACGTGGGATACAGCGCAGCCACCTGTTGGTCGGACATCTGCGCGAGCAGCGCCTTGCCCAGCGACGTGCAGTGGGCGGGCACCAGCGACCCCGTCCTGGCCACCACCCGCAGCGCACGCTCGGACTCCACCGCATCGACGTAGCGGACCTGGTCGCCCTCCAGCACCCCGAGATGGACGGTCTCGCCGGTCTCGGCGGCGAGTTCCTCCATCATCGGCCGCGCCTGCTCACGGACATTCAGTGAGCCGACGACGGCCAGACCGACTTCGACCAGCGCAGGGCCGGCGATATAGGCGCGGGTGACCGGTTCCTGCTGGACGAAGCCGTGGTGGGCCAGCATCGCCAGAAGGCGATGCGCGGTCGAGTGGGCGACGCCGAGATACTTGCAGGCGTCGGTCAGACGCACCCGCGGCTGTTCACGGAACAGAAGAAGCAGCAGAAGCGCATTGTTCACCGACGCTATGGGATAGGCAGGCCCGGTTTCACTCTCCGGTCGTGACTTCTGCATAGAAGAAGCCTACCGTCATCTGTCCAGGTGTCTGCCGACGCGCCACACTTGTTCATCGATCGAAGTGATGCTTGACACAGCGCAGCGTGCGCTCTAGCTTTTCCCGCAGACAGAAAACTTTTCCAGCTTGAAGAAGTAAGCCCGTTAAGAGGTTCTGCATGGATCAGGACGTTCAACCGAAGGCCGGAGCCTTGAGCGACGAAGCCGATCACCCCGTGCCGCCGCCCGCGGCGCCGGCGAGCGACGTCGTCGCCGATCCGCCCGCCGAGATCGAGGCGGACGACACCGCCCGCGCCGAGCGCGTCACCAGGGTCGTGCACATCGTCTTGGGGCTTGTGATCGCCGCCGTCGGTGCATGGCTGCTCTACCGCAGCCACACCGAACTGGCGTTCCGCGGCCCGAACGGTGAGCCGGGCCCCGGCTATCTCCCTGTGCTGCTGACGATCTGCCTGATCGGCCTTGGCTTGCTGCTGACCGCGGTGTGGATCTTCGGGGCGAGGGCCCGCCACGGCGACGCGCCGACGCTGTCCCTCGACGTCCGCCACATGGGGCGTGCGCTGCTCGTGTGGCTGGCACTGGCGCTCAGCGCATTCCTCATCGAACCGCTCGGCTTCCTCGTCGCAGGCGAGATCCTCGTGCTGCTGGTGATCCTGGTCATCGAGCGCATCCGGTCCATCCCGGTGATCGTCACGCTGCTGCTGCTCCCACCGGCGATGTATTTCGTGTTCGACACCTTGCTCGAGGTGCAATTGCCCGGAGGAACCCTGTGGTACTGAACGATTTTGGTGAGCAAACGGGAGCCCACCAGTGAACGCACTCGAAGGTCTCATGCAAGGCCTGCAGGCCGCGATCACCCCGACGAATCTGCTGTGGCTGATCGTCGGTTGCCTGCTCGGCACGCTCGTCGGCATCCTGCCTGGACTCGGTCCGCCCGCCACGATCTCGATTCTGCTGCCGCTGGCCACCGGCTTCGACCCGGCCACCGGCCTCATCATGATGGCAGGCATCTATTACGGCGCGAAGTACGGCGGTTCGACGACGTCGATCCTGCTGAACATCCCCGGCGAGTCGTCGTCGGTCGTCACGTGCATCGACGGCTACGAGA
>JAEZKH010000191.1 GCA_023415515.1 Actinomycetes bacterium | reverse complement strand
GATTCCGATGACGAGGATTCCGAGGACGACTCCGAGGACGAGATCGACCTCGACGAGGACGACGACGAGGACGACCTCGACGACGACATCGAGGTGATCGACTCCGATGACGACGACGATTCGGACGAGGATGACGACGATTCCGAGGACGACGACGAGGACGATTCGGACGACGAGGTCGATTCGGACGACGAGGACTCCGACGACGATTCGGACGACGAGGACGATTCGGACGAGGACTCCAATGAGCCTGCCGACGAGCCTGCCGATGAGGATGACGCAGCGGATTCCGACGGTGTTCCTGCCGTGACGTCGGCGGCGACCGTCGGCGGCAGGCGTCCCCGCCGGCGGGCGGCCGCCCGCCCGGCGGGCCCGCCGGTCCACGAATGACCACGTCGTTCAGCGCTTGACCTGCGGTGATTTGACCCTGACGAGGCGGCTCACGTACCCTTGACCAGTTGTCTTTCGGCTGGTGCCGATGACAGCGGGCCCATTGCGGCTCCGCACCCAGACCCGCTCGCGAACCCACGGGTAGCGCTGCGCCAGATGAACGATGGAGTTGAGTAGCACGATGGCGACGTACGCAATCGTCAAGACCGGCGGCAAGCAGTACAAGGTCGCCGTCGGTGACGTGGTCAAGGTAGAGAAGCTCGACGGAGAGCCGGGTGCCGAGATCTCGCTGCCGGTCGCCCTCGTCGTCGACGGCGCGAAGGTCACCAGCGACGCGAAGGACCTCGCGAAGGTCGCCGTCACCGGTGAGGTGCTCGAGCACACCAAGGGCCCGAAGATCCGCATCCACAAGTTCAAGAACAAGACCGGCTATCACAAGCGGCAGGGTCACCGTCAGCAGCTGACGGTGCTCAAGGTCACCGGCATCAAGTAGTAGGGAGCGAACAGATGGCACACAAGAAGGGCGCTTCCAGCTCACGTAACGGTCGCGACTCAGCGGCACAGCGGCTCGGCGTCAAGCGGTTCGGTGGACAGGTCGTCAAGGCCGGCGAGATCATCGTCCGCCAGCGCGGCACCCACTTCCATCCCGGCGTGAACGTCGGGCGCGGCGGCGACGACACCCTGTTCGCCAAGGCTGCCGGCGCCGTCGAATTCGGCGTCAAGCGCGGCCGTAAGACAGTGAACATCGTGGAGCCGTCTCCCTCGGAGGCCTAGCCCTCGCGTCGAGATCGACGTTTTGGCGCGGGCTTCTCGCACTTTTGCGCCCAAATGTCCGTTTCGGCGAGAGGAGGAACAACCGATGCCCCGGTTCGTCGACCGCGTCGTGATCCACGCGCGGGCGGGCAATGGCGGCAACGGCTGTGCCTCCGTTCATCGCGAGAAGTTCAAACCCCTCGGCGGCCCCGACGGCGGTAACGGCGGGCGTGGCGGCAGCGTCGTACTCGTCGTCGACCCGCAGGTCCACACCCTTCTCGACTTCCACTTCCACCCGCACGTGGTCGCGCCGTCGGGTAAGCAGGGGGCAGGCAGCAACCGCGACGGTGCTGCGGGCACCGACCTCGAGGTCAAGGTTCCCGACGGCACCGTGGTCCTCGACGAGACCGGCAGGCTGCTGGCCGACCTGGTCGGCGCAGGTACGCGATTCGAGGCCGCCGCAGGTGGTCGGGGCGGGCTGGGCAACGCCGCACTGGCATCGCGCGCCCGAAAGGCCCCGGGTTTCGCGCTGCTCGGCGAGAAGGGGCAGGCCCGCGACCTCACCCTCGAGCTCAAGACCGTCGCCGACGTCGGCCTGATCGGTTTCCCGTCGGCGGGCAAGTCGTTGCTGGTGTCGGCCATTTCGGCGGCCAAGCCGAAGATCGCGGACTATCCGTTCACCACCTTGGCCCCGAATCTCGGTGTCGTCTCCGCCGGCGAGCACACGTTCACCGTCGCCGACGTGCCGGGATTGATCCCGGGTGCGTCCGAGGGCCGTGGGCTCGGCCTGGATTTCCTGCGGCACATCGAGCGGTGTGCGGTGCTCGTGCATGTGGTCGACTGCGCGACGCTGGAACCCGGCCGCGACCCGATCTCCGACAACGACGCGGTGGAGTCAGAACTCGCCGCCTACACGCCGACGCTGAAGGGTGATACGACGCTCGGCGATCTCGCCCAGCGGCCGCGCGCGGTGGTGCTCAACAAGATCGACGTGCCCGACGCCCGCGAGCTGGCGGACTTCGTTCGCGAGGAGGTCGAGCGGCGCTACGGCTGGCCGGTGTTCGAGGTGTCGACCGTCAGCCGAGAGGGCTTGCGGCCGTTGACGTTCGCGTTGTGGGATCTGGTGACCGAGTATCGCGACGCGCAACCCGAGGTGGTGCCGAGGCGCCCGGTCATCCGGCCGATACCCGTCGACGAGAGTGGGTTCTCCGTCGAGCCCGACGGCGAGGGCGGCTTCCTCGTGCGCGGGGTGCGGCCCGAACGTTGGGTGGCGCAAACCGATTTCACCAACGACGAGGCCGTCGGCTATCTCGGCGACCGGCTCAATCGCCTCGGTGTCGAGGACGAGCTGCTGAAGCTCGGCGCTCGCCCCGGTTGCGCGGTCACCATCGGCGACATGACCTTCGACTGGGAGCCGCAGACCCCCGCGGGCGTCGACACGCCGATGTCCGGACGCGGCACCGACATCCGGCTCGAACAGACCGACCGGGTCGGCGCGGCCGAGCGCAAGGCCGCGCGCAGGCAACGCCGCCGTCCAGGCGGTGAATCATGAGCATCCACCGCGAGCGCGTCCGAACCGCCCGCAGCGTCGTCGTCAAGATCGGCACGACCGCGCTGACCACGCCGTCGGGCGTCTTCGACGCCGGACGACTGGCGACCCTCGCCGACGCGATCGAGGCGCGGATGAAGGCGGGCTCAGACGTGGTGATCGTGTCGTCGGGGGCGATCGCGGCGGGAATCGAACCGCTCCGGCTCACCAAGCGGCCCGCCGATCTGGCCACCAAGCAGGCGGCAGCAAGCGTCGGGCAGGTCGCGCTCATCAACTCGTGGAACACGGCGTTCGCCAGGTACCACCGCACCGTCGGGCAGGTGCTGCTGACCGCGCACGACATCTCGATGCGGGTGCAACACACCAACGCGCAGCGCACCCTTGACCGGCTGCGGGCCCTGCATGCGGTTGCGATCGTCAACGAGAACGACACCGTCGCCACCAACGAGATCCGGTTCGGCGACAACGACCGGCTGTCCGCACTCGTCGCCCACCTCGTCGGCGCGGACGCTCTGGTGTTGTTGTCCGACGTCGACGGCCTGTACGATTCCGACCCGCGAAAAGGCAACGCGCGCTTCATCTCCGAGGTCGCAAGCCCGGCGGACCTCGCCGGCGTCGTCGCCGGCCGCGGCAGCCACCTCGGCACCGGCGGGATGGCGTCGAAGTTGTCGGCTGCGCTGCTTGCGTCAGACGCAGGCGTGCCGGTACTGCTCGCCGCCGCGGGCGACGCCGCGACCGCACTGGTCGACGCATCGGTCGGCACGGTGTTCGCGCCGAGAGCAGAGCGGATGTCGGCGCGTCGTTTCTGGGTGCGTTACGCCGCAGAGTCGGCGGGCGCGCTGACGCTCGACGACGGCGCGGTGCGGGCCGTGGTGAAGCAGCGCCGGTCGCTTCTGCCCGCGGGGATCACCGCGGTGTCGGGACGCTTCCACGGCGGTGATGTCGTCGACCTGCGCGCACCTGACGAGACGATGGTGGCCCGTGGCGTCGTGGCCTACGACGCGGGTGAACTGGCCACGATGCTCGGCCGCTCGACGTCGGACCTGCCCGCAGAATTACGCAGACCCGCAGTGCACGCCGACGATCTCGTCGCGGTCTAATAGCGATTTCGGCGTGATTTCCTGCGCTGGGCGCCGGTTTTCACGCCGAAATCACCGAGGGCGGGTGGTTGGTGCGACGGGCCAGCGGGTAGTAGAGCGCGGCCGTCACGATCAATCCCACGATCCACGAGATGTCCGCGCCGCCGAGCATCTTGGTGACCGGCCCGGTGTACAGCGTCTGCGCCAGGAACGGAATCTGCGCGAGGATGCCGATGATGTAGCAGGACAACGCGGTGACGTTCCAGCGGCCGTAGCGGCCATCGGGGTCGTAGAGCGCGGGGATGTCGACGCGCTCGCGCGAGATCAGGTAGTAGTCGGTGAGATTGATCGCGCTCCACGGGGTGAACACCATCAGCAGCGTCAGCACGAAGTTCTTGAAGTTCGTCAGGAAGTCGGCGCTGGCGGCCAATGCGATCACCATCGAGACGACCGTGAAGCCGACGATGTAAGCCGCGCGCGCGCCCGACGACACCCGGGTCTGGCGATTGAACGCCGTCACCGTGGTGAGGACCGACATGAAGCCCCCGTAGGCGTTGAGGCAGTTGACCGTCAACTTGCCCACCACGATCACCAGATAGATCGCCAGCGCCAACACAGCCGGACCCGCCAGCTGTCCGATGAAGGCCACCTGGTCGTCGAGGAACGCGTCGCCTGCGACGGCGGCGACCAGCACGCCGATCGTCATCGACCATGATGAGCCGATGACGCTGCCTGCGAACGTCGACCAGAACGTGGCGCGACCGCTGGTGTCGCGCGGCAGGTATCGCGAGTAGTCGGCGACGTACGGTCCGAACGTCAGCTGCCAACCCGCACCGAGCGAGATCGCCAGCAGAAACGTGGCGAACTCGAACGGCTTCACACCGACGACGGACGCGATGTCGTAGTCGGCGAACAGCCGGACCGCCAGGTAGCTGAATCCGATGATCCCCAGGACCGTTGCGATCCGGCCGACGGTGTGGATGAGCTTGTATCCGGTCACCGCGACGACGGCTGTCAGTGCACCGAAAACGACTATGCCGATCGCGGGTTCGTCGAGATGCAGGATCGCGTTGACTGCCTGGCCGGCCAGCACGGTGCCCGTCGCGGCGAAGCCCAGGTACATCAACACGACGAGCACCAATGGCACGACGGCGCCGAACACGCCGAATTGTGCTCGGCTGGAGATCATTTGGGGCAAGCCGAGGCGTGGCCCCTGCGCGGAGTGCAACGCCATCACGATACCGCCGAGCGCGTTGCCGATCAGCAGGCCGATGATCGCCCAGATCGCGTCCGCGCCGAACACCACCGCAAGGGCGCCGTCGACGATCGCGGTGATCTGCATGTTGGCGCCGAACCACAGGGTGAACTGGTTGCTCGGGTTGCCGTGTCGCTCGTCGTCGGGGATGACGTCGATGGTGCGGCGCTCGATGGCAAGCGGTGCATCGGTGGCCTGGTGGTCCGTCATGGACGCTCGCTTCCGGTAAAGCGTGAAGTCGTCGGATATGTCGAATGGGCGGTCGTCGCCACTTCACTTTGTATAGTCCTGTATATACAGGTGTGTCAACGGTGCGCCGACTCAGCGGAGGTGACCAGTGTGATGAGCGCCGGTTCGGACGAGCTCGCGGACTTGTTCCGCCGAGCCGCGCCGGAAACGCTGCCCGCCTACGAGCGTGTCAAGAGGCTGATCGCGGCGCAGATCGACACCGGGCGGTGGGCCGAAGGCGACCAGTTGCCGTCGGAGAATCAACTCGTCGGCGCGCTCGGACTGTCCCGGATGACGATCAACCGTGCGCTACGCGAGCTCGCGAGCATGGGCGTCGTGAAGCGGGTGATGGGCTTGGGCACGTTCGTCGCGCCGATCAAGTCGCCCTTGCCGCTGCTGGAGGTCCGCAACATCGCCGACGAGATCGCCAACCGCGGTCACCGCCACCGCACGGACGTCGTCTTACTGCGCCGTGAGGACGCAGGCGAGGTCGCACCCGTCCTTCGTGCGTCGTTCGTCGGCAACGTTTTCCATTCGCTGCTCGTGCATTACGAGGACGACGTCCCCATCCAGGTGGAGGACCGCGTGGTCGATCCCGCCGCCGCACCCGGGTACCTCGACCAGGATTTCGCGACGATCACGCCGAACAGTTATCTCAGCGCGGTCTCGCCGTTGGTACGCGGTGAGCACATCGTCGAGGCTGTCCGCGGCAGCGCCGAGGAATGCCGATTGCTCAACATCTCGGCCCGCGAACCATGCCTGCTGATCCGACGTCGCACCTGGTCGTCGCAGGGGTTGGTGAGTGTCGCGCGGCTGGTCCACCCGGGATCGCGCAGTCGGCTGGAGGGCAGTTTCACCGCCTCCGCCTAGCGATTTCGGCGTGATTTCCTGCGCTGCGCGCTGGTTTTCACGCCCAAATCGCTACGGCTCAGGCGCTCATCGCGATCGGGAGTTCGTCGGCGAGCAGCGCCAGCATCGGCGAGCAGCCGACGTCGATCTTCACCGTCGCGAGGTCGTCGCCGCGGGTGCGGCCCCGGTTGATGATCGCGACGGGCTTGCCGCACGCCACCGCGTGGCGCACAAAACGGAACCCGGAGAAGACGGTGAGCGAGGAGCCGGCCACCAGCAGTGCGTCGGCTTCGTCGACCAGCTGGAATGCTTGTGCCACACGGCCTTTCGGCACGCTCTCACCGAAGTAGACGATGTTCGGTTTGAGCATGCCGTCGCAGTGCGGGCAGTCGACGACCGTGAACGACGACGTGTCGCCGACCACGGCATCGGCGTCCGGTGCGACAGCGATGCCCCCGACCGCCTCGGCGCGTTCGGCGAAGCCCGGGTTGGCGGCTTCGAGACGTTCGGCCAGCGCGGCGCGGGTCATGGTGTGCCCGCAGGCCAGGCAGATCACTTCGGCGTAGGTGCCGTGCAGGTTGACGACATTGCGGCTGCCTGCCTTGGTGTGCAGCAGGTCGACGTTCTGGGTGATCAGCCCCGACACCACGCCCGCGCGCTCCAGCGCAGCCAGGGCTCGATGGCCCGCGTTGGGCAGCGTGTCGTCCATGTGCCGCCAGCCGACATGGTTGCGCGCCCAGTACCGCTGCCGGAACACCGGGTCGGACGTGAACTGCCGGATCGTCATCGGATTGCTCGGCGGCGAGTCGGGCCCGCGGTAGTCGGGGATACCCGAGTCCGTGGACATCCCCGCACCCGTCAGCACCGCTACCCGACGGCCTGTGAGCAGGGCGACCAGTTCGGGGGCTTGCACCCCATCGAGGGTAGGCGAAAGCGCCTTCAGCGTGGCGTGTGCCCAGCGCATCTGCCGCTGCGGGTTCAGTCCAGGCACTTTCCGGCGGGGACGAGGTCGGCGCGCATGTTCTCCTCCATCATGCGAAGCGCCGCCTTGCCGAGGTCGGCGTCGATGTGGGCGACGGCATCGGGGGGCAGTACGACCTCGAAATGGCGGACGTAGGCGTCCAGCGCGGTGTAGAGGATGCACTGCTCGGTGACCTGTCCGGTGAGGATGACGCGGCGAGTGTCGAGCTGGTTGAGCAGATAGGCAAGCGATGTGGCATAGAAGGCGCTGTGACGCACCTTCTGCAGGAACCGCACCCCGTCGTCGGGGACGATCGGTTCGACGAGATCGGGCCGCGCGCCCTCGAGCGCCTGGCGGACGAGGTCGTCCCGGTCGGCGCTGAAATCGCCATAGTTGTCGTTGACGTAGATCAGGTCGACGTCGTCTCGTTCGCGCGCCGAGGCGATCAGCCCCGCGAGCGGTTCGACGACACTTTCGACGCTCGGCACCAGTTTCTCGGCATCATCGTGCTGGTAGCTGTTGAGCATGTCGATCACGAGTACGGCGGTGTTGCTCACCAGTCGTTCATACCCCGTGACAGGTTTATGACACTTCACCGACGACAATAGAAGATCATGGACTTCTATTCCGCCTACGGCCAGGGCTTTTTCCGGGTCGCCGCGTGCACGATGCACACCGCGATCGGCGAGCCGGAGACCAACGCCGAATCCGTGCTCGAGTTGGCCAGGCAGTGCCACGACGACGGCGTCGGCCTCGCGGTGTTCCCCGAGTTGACGCTCTCGGGCTATTCGATCGAAGACATCTTGCTGCAGGACGCGCTGCTGGATGCCGTCGACGACGCCCTGATCGAGATCGTGGCTGCCTCGGCGGATCTCCTTCCGGTGCTGGTGGTGGGCGCACCGCTGCGCTACCGGCACCGCATCTACAACACCGCCGTGGTGATCCACCGCGGACGGGTGCTCGGCGTCGCCCCCAAGTCCTATCTGCCGACCTATCGGGAGTTCTACGAGCGGCGGCAGATGGCGCCGGGCGACGACGTGTTCGGGCTCATCCGGGTGGGCCGGGGGAGTAGCGCCGTGGAGGCGCCGTTCGGTCCCGACCTGTTGTTCGCCGCCACCGACCTGCCCGGCTTCGTCCTGCACGTCGAGATCTGTGAGGACATGTTCGTGCCGATACCGCCCAGCGCCGAAGCCGCTCTCGCAGGAGCGACGGTGTTGGCCAACCTGTCGGGCAGCCCGATCACGATCGGCCGCGCCGAGGACCGCTGCCTGCTCGCGCGCTCGGCGTCGTCGCGGTGCCTGGCCGCGTACGTCTACGCCGCAGCGGGCGAAGGGGAGTCGACGACCGACCTGGCCTGGGATGGCCAGACCATGATCTACGAGAACGGTGCGCAGCTTGCCATCTCGGAGCGGTTTCCCAAGGGGCCGCGGCGTTCGGTCGCCGATGTCGATCTCGAGCTGCTGCGCTCCGAACGAATCCGGATGGGCACATTCGACGACAACCGGGCACATCACGACATCGACACGGATTCCTACCGGCGCATCGAGTTCGAGCTCGATCCGCCCGCCGGTGACATCGGCCTGCTGCGCGAGGTCGAGCGATTCCCGTTCGTTCCCTCGGATCCCGAACGGCTGGAACAGGATTGCTACGAGGCCTACAACATCCAGGTGGCGGGCCTCGAGCAACGGCTCCGCGCGCTGGACTATCCCAAGGTGGTCATCGGTGTCTCCGGTGGCCTCGACTCCACCCACGCGCTGATCGTGGCGGCCCGCGCCATGGATCGGGAAGAGCGGCCCCGCAGCGACATCCTGGCGTTCACGCTGCCCGGCTTCGCGACCGGCGAGCGCACCAAGGGCAACGCCATCCGGCTCGCCGAAGCGCTCGGGGTCACGTTCGCCGAGATCGACATCAGGGGCACCGCAGAACTGATGCTCCGCGAGATGGACCACCCCTTCGGTCGCGGCGAAAAGGTGTACGACGTCACCTTCGAGAACGTCCAGGCCGGCCTTCGCACCGACTACCTGTTCCGTATCGCCAATCAGCGCGGCGGCATCGTGCTCGGCACGGGTGACCTCTCCGAACTCGCGCTCGGTTGGTCGACCTACGGCGTCGGCGACCAGATGTCGCACTACAACGTGAACGGCGGCGTCCCGAAGACGTTGATCCAGCATTTGATTCGGTGGGTGGTCTCGTCGAAGCAGTTCGACGACGCCGTCAACGAGGTGCTGACATCGGTGCTCGACACCGAGATCAGCCCCGAACTGGTGCCCCAGGGCGAGGACGAGGAGATCCAGAGCAGCGAGGCCAAGATCGGCCCGTACGCGCTGCAGGACTTCTCACTGTTCCAGATGCTGCGTTTCGGGTTCCGGCCGTCGAAGGTCGCCTTCCTCGCCTGGCACGCGTGGCGCGACCCCGAACACGGGGACTGGCCCGCCGGATACCCCGAGGACAAGCGGCCGTCGTTCTCGCTGAAGGAGATCCGCCACTGGCTGCAGGTGTTCGTGCAGCGGTACTACTCGTTCGCGCAGTTCAAGCGGTCGGCGGTGCCCAACGGCCCCAAGGTGTCCCACGGCGGGTCGTTGTCGCCGCGCGGCGACTGGCGGGCCCCGTCGGACATGTCGGCCAAGACGTGGCTCGACGAGATCGAACGCGAGGTCCCCGAAGATCCCGAAGATTAGGTCCGGCGCAGCCGCCAGATCTCTTCTGCGGGCCAGCGGCCGGCCCATGCCAGCGAAGCCGCCGACCGGTAGGAACTGGTGGCGTCCGGTTTGACCTCCGGCTCGATCAGGTCTTCGACGACGAAGCCGTTCGCGCGGAACAGCCGGATCCACTCGCCGTAGGGCAGGTTGAAGAACACTTCTGCGCCGTCGTCGAAGCGGTGCATCCCGAAGTAGCCCAATGCGAGCCGGTCACCGACCTCTTCGGCGTCCAGCGGCCAGCAGATCGTTTCGATCGGAGTCGGGTGGTTGAAGGCGAACAGCCCGCCTGGCCGCAGCAGGCGCGCCACCTCGGGCACGGTCCGGTACGGGTCGGCGAAATTCATTGCGCCGTGGTCGCAGAACACCACATCAAAGCTCGCATCGGGCAGCGGTACCGCCTCTGCGCTGGCGTGGACGAGCGGAAAGTCGACACCGGCGTCGGCCATCAACGTGCGGGCGTGATGCAGCTGCCGCTCCGACAGATCCAGACCGACGGGGCGTGCGCCGAGCCGGGCGAGGGCAATCGACCACTGCGCCGCGCCGCAACCGAATTCGAGCATGTCCAGACCGGCGACATCGCCGAGGACATGCAGTTCCGACTCGGGTATCTGCGTCGTGCCCCAGGCGAATCCGCCGCTTGCCGCCAGATCGCTGCCGTGTTTGGCCTGGTACTCGTCGCTGTAGTCGTCCCACATCGCCTTGTTGCTCGCCGCGTGCGCGGTCAGGCTGGCGGGGTCGAACCGCGGACCGGCGTCGCTGGGCATCCGGTCATGCTAGCCGGAGCCCAGTCCGTCGAGCGCCGACCCGACCAGAGATCCCAGGGTGGGGAGGTGGTAGCCGCCCTCCTGCACCACCACGGTCGGAAGGCCAAGTGCGGCAAGGACACTTCCCGCTCGCCGATAGCCATCGATGGTCACCTGCAGTGGGCTCTCCGGGTCGTCGACCGCGGCGTCCACCCCCAAGGCGATCACAAGAGCAGACGCGCCGGATCCGCCTGCCGATTCGGCAGCGCGCTCGACCGCTCCCAGCCACACCTCGTCGCCGGATCCCGGCGCCACCGGCACATTGAGGTTGGCCCCTTCGCCTGCGCGGCGCCCGGTCTCGTCGACGAAGCCGACGTGGTGGGGGAACCAGCCCGCACCGGGGTCGACGTGAACCGACGCCGTGAACACATCGGACCGTTCGTAGAAGATCGCCTGGGTTCCGTTGCCGTGATGGGCGTCGACGTCGACGACGGCGACCCTGTCGAACCCGGCGTCGCGCAACGATTGTGCGGCGATCGCGGCGTTGTTGAGGTAGCAGGATCCGCCGTAGGCCGATCTCGTCGCATGGTGTCCCGGGGGGCGGGTCAGCGCGTAGGCGGCCGGCACACCGGAGGCGACGAGATCCGCCGCGGTGCGGGCGGCGTCGGCCGCGCCCTTGATCGCCTGCCAGCTACCGGGGCCGACGAGCGTCATGGTGTCGTAGCAAAAAGAGCCGACCTGAGCATGTAGCGCGGCGGGCGTCCTACCGGGAAGTCCGTGCAGCAGTTCGGCACTGGGAAACAGATAGGGAACCACCCGCTGTGCGCCCAGGTCGGGATAACCGTCGTGCACCCAACGTTCCCACAGCGTCGCGAGATGTTCGAGCAACTCCGCGGAGTGCACACGCCTCAGCGACGCGTCGTCGAACTCGCGGGCGGCAACCACCTCGTGGCCCAGCGCGCGCAACGCCGACTCGATGACCGCGACGCGGTCGGCGACCTCGGTGGCCCTGGTGCGCACCCCGAGCCAGATCTCCGCCTGGGGGTCGTGTTCGGCGCATCGCGGGTCGACCACCACCGGAATGCGCCCCGTCATGCGGGCAGCATGGCACGATGCGCGAGTGGGTGAAAGCGTTCGGCTGGCTGACTGGTCGGTCGCCATCGGCGCACTGCCCCGCGGTCGCACGAATTCGGTGCTGGATGTGCCCGGTGTCGGACTGGGACATGCGACCGTCGTCTCCGATGACGCCGACCCCCCCGAAGGCACGGGCGTCGCCAGGACGGGTGTCACCGTTCTCGATCCCGGCGACGATGTCTGGGCCGCCCCCGTGCCCGCAGGCGTGTCGGTGCTCAACGGTGCAGGCG
>JAEZKH010000133.1 GCA_023415515.1 Actinomycetes bacterium | reverse complement strand
CGCAACTTCACCCTCGACCCCACCAGGGACTACCAACCCACCGGCGCCCCCAAAGGCCCCAAACGGAAAAAACCGCGGACCTAACGTAGGTCCACGGCTATTCCGATGTCTTGCGACATCACATGGTGCCCCCGGCAGGATTCGAACCTGCGACACCGGCTTTAGGAGAGCCGTGCTCTATCCCCTGAGCTACGAGGGCGGGGACGCGCAGAGCTTACCGTGCCGCCAGGTTTCTCCTCGGTGCGCAGCGGAAACACTGCTGTCCATGAGCGCATCACGCAAAGCCAGAAACGAATTCGACCACATCGTGGGCCGAGCCAAGGAGGAGTTCGGCGCGGCGACCGGCAACGCGCGCCTGCGCGACGAGGGCGTCACCGATCAGATGCGCGCCAAGGTGCGCAAGACCGGTGAACGGATCAAAGACGCGCTGCGTGGTCGGCGTCGCCGCTACTGAGAGGCCGATCGCGGTTTCTGTTCCAGCACCGACCCGTGCTGACCGCACAGCGCGACCAACGCCACGTGGCCGCGTTTCGGCGCCCAGTCGGGATAGAAGCCGCGCATCCAGCAGCTCATGTTGGTAATCAGTCGCGTCCTCATTGCGTCACCACCTCTGATTGCAGCAGCGTCCGGCCCACACCGCCGCATCGCGACCAGCAGCCCGACGGCGCGGTCGGTGTCCATGACGAATCGCTGTTCCCCGCAATGAACGAATTCAAACCCACCGGCTGGTGTGATCACCGCAGTTCAGCGATGACTTTCGAGAACGCCTCCGCGTGCTTGTCCTGCACGATCAGGTAGCTGATGCCGTAGGTGTCGCGATAGCCGCGAATCGTGTCGGCGATCTCGCGCGTCGACCCGGCCAGCACCGCGGGGGTGGCCAGCAGTTCGGCGTCGGACAGATGCGGCAGTGCGCGCTGCGTGATCGACAGGTCCGGGGTGCCGGAGTCATCGCGCGGGAGCGCCGTGACTGCGAGGTTCAACTCGAGGTCGCCGAACCGGTCACCCGCCGCACGCTCGACGAACTCGATGCGTCCGGCGAGTGGGTCGGCCGCTTCGGTGATCGGCTCACCCCCGGTGAGGCCGATGATGTTCGCCCGCTGCGCCGCCACGGTCAGCAGCCGGTCGCCGTTGCCCGCGATGAGCACCGGCACATCCGCCAGATGCTCACCCATGTATTCGGTGACGTGTGCGAGGTAGTCCACGCGCTCGCGCGCGCTCGGATAGCGCAGCTCTGCGGCCGCGAACTCGTGCTCGGCGTAGCCCGCACCCAGCCCGAGCTCGAACCGGCCGCCCGACAGCTCGTGCAGGGCCTGGACGTCGCGGGCGAGCAAGGCGGGCTTGTAGAAGCAGGCGTTGAGCACGAAGGTGCCCATCCGCAGCGTCGTGGTGGCCGCGGCCGCCGCCATCAACGTCGGGAACGGCGCGGGCGCGCCGATGTGGTCGGGCAGGTGCAGGACGTCGAAGCCCAGATCCTCCGCACGGCGGGCCGCATCCTGCACCGACCTCAGCGACGTGGCGGCCCGTAGGCCGACGCCGAACCGGAATTGCTTGGTCACCCCGCGATCGTAGGCCTGCCGAATCGATGTTTGGATCGCGTGGGTTCGGGCAACAAATGAGCCGCCAGACTTGTCGGCCACCGCGGATCAGACCGCACAGGAGCCATCGCGCGATCCGGCCCGTCGTGAACCCTTTCCGGCGGGCCGGATCAATCTTCGGAGGGACTCGTGGCCACTCATCCCACCGTCGGTGTCGAAGAGGAGTTCCTGCTCGTCGATCCGGTCTCCGGTGAACCCGTCGCCCGTAACGAATCCGTGGCGCGCAACGCCGAAGCCCGCGGCGTCGAGCTGCAGCTGGAGTTGACCAGCTGTCAGGTCGAGACGGCCACCGAGGTTGCAGACGACACCGAGGACCTGCGCTCCCAACTGAGGCGGCTGCGTCGCATCGCGGCGGAGGCCGCCGAAGCCGACGGCGCCCGGCTGCTCGCGGTCGGGCTGCCCCCGACGGTTCCGCGCGAGTTCCCGATCACCGACAACGCGCGCTACCACCGGATAGCGGAGAGATTCGGGATGATCGCCCACGAGCAGGGCATCTGCGGTTGCCACGTCCATGTCGCGGTACCCGACCGCGAGGCCGCGGTACGGGTGAGCAACCGGCTGCGGCCGTGGCTGCCGCTGCTGTTGGCGGTGACCGCCAACTCCGCGGTCTACCGCAACACCGACACCGGCTACGCCAGTTGGCGCAGCATCCTGTGGCAGCGCTGGCCGAGCGCGGGTCCGCCACCGCACTTCGACTCGGCCGACGACTACGACGCCGTCGTGCAGATGATGCTGGACAGCGGGGCGATGCTCGACGACGGAATGGTCTATTGGGATGTCCGGCCGTCGGCGAACTTCCCGACCATCGAGGTGCGGGTGGCCGACGTCCCGGCCACCGTGGCCGAGACGGTGCTGCTCGCCGCGCTCGTCAGGGGCACCGTGATGACGGCGCTGGAGGACGAACGGCGCGGCGAAACCGTGGCACCGCTGGCACCGCACGCGCTGCGCGCGGCGTACTGGAAGTCCGCGCGCGAGGGCCTCGACGGCCACGCGATCGACCTGACGGAGAGTCACGCGTCGGTGCCTGCGGTCGATCTGCTCGACGGCCTCGTCGACCGCATCCGGCCTGCGCTGGAAGCGGTCGGCGACTACGACATGGTGCGTGCCGAGCTCAGCCGCATCGCCGAGCAGGGCAACGGCGCGATGCGACAACGACGCGCGTGGCAGCGCAGGCACGACATCGACGACGTGCTCGCCGAGGCGGCCTCCGCGACGTTGGAATAGCGCCCGCGCCGGATACCGGGACGTCAGCTGAGCGGAAGCTCGGCGAACGCGGGCGTGGTGGGTTGGTCGGAGCCGCTGCCCGGTTCGACGGTGAACGCCAGCGTGCGCGACGTGCCGAGGTCGGGCAGCACCGCGGTGGTCGACGGTGCGACGGACGCGGGATCCATTGTTCCCGCTGACTTCGCAGAGCCGTCGCCGACCAACCACATCTGATACACCGTGCCCGGCTTCGGTGGCGGAACGTTGTTCATCACCAGCACGCCCGCGTCCTTCTCATGCGAGAACACCAACGTCGCGGTACCGCCGCTCGGGATGGCACCCGACACGGTCTGTACGTCGGGCGCCGCGAAGATCTGCTCGGCCGTTGACACTGTCGGCGCGGGCCGAAGGGCGATGCCGACGCCGAGCGCGCCGAGACCGATAGCGATTACCGCAGCAGCGGCCAAAAGCGTTGTACGCCAACGGTTCATGCGGCTGATCGGCAGCTCCCGCACCGGCGCTGGGGCATCGGCGACGGTGGCCAGCAGACGGTCCCGCATACCGGGCGGTGGATCGATCGCCGTCGCGGCCGATATCACCGCCATGGTCTCGTGCACGGCACGCACCTGGGTGAAGAACGCCTCGGCCACCTCGGGCGCCGCCTGCGTCAGTTGGCGTTCGATGTCGGCGCGTTCCGCTTCGGTGGTCGCGTGCAGCGCGTAGGGCGTCGCCAGCGCGACGATGTCGGGTGTCATCGGTTGAGTCATGGCAGCCCCAGGCATTTACGGAGGCCGCGGATGCCGTCGCGCATCCGTGACTTGATGGTGGCGAGGTTGGCGGAAAGCCGCTCGGAGACCTGCACGTACGTGAGCCCGTCGTAGTAGGCGAGCTGAATGGCTTCGCGCTGCACGTCGGTCAGTGAGTCGAGGCATGCGGTGACCTGCTGGCGTTCGTCGCGCAGGATGACGGAGTCGGCGACGTGGTCGGCAGGCGGGTCGATGTTGGCCGCACCGTAGCGCGATTCGCGTTGAGTGGCGGCCTGCTCGGTGCGTACGCGGTCCACCGCGCGTCGGTGCGCGACGGTCAGCAGCCAAGCCAGCGGTGAGCCCGCGCTCGGGTCGTAGTTGGCCGCCGACCGCCAGACCTGCAGGTAGATGTCCTGCGTGGTTTCCTCGCTGTATCCGGGGTCGCGCAGCACGCGGGTCACCAGACCGAACACCCGGGCCCGGGTGAGGTCGTAGAACGTGGCGAAGGCGTCGACGTCACGCTGCGC
This sequence comes from Actinomycetes bacterium, assembly GCA_023415515.1. Taxonomy (GTDB): domain Bacteria; phylum Actinomycetota; class Actinomycetes; order Mycobacteriales; family Mycobacteriaceae; genus Mycobacterium. Next base: position 6,394 of record JAEZKH010000133.1, on the reverse strand, counting down.
CACCCGGCGCAGCAAGGCGTCGAGGTCGTTGCTCACGGGCAAGAGCCTAGACACAGGGACGGTCTCGAGGGTCATAGCTGCCCAACCGGCTGTCTTTCGATGACCGCGCGCTCCGGCAGCACCGGCACCCGTCGCAACCGCAGCATGAGTCCCTGTATCCGCATCGCGAACTTCGCCATCAACGGCGCCAGCGGAGCCACGAACTGCAACCGGATGAGTTGGGCGATGCTGGCCGGTCGACGGTCGCCCCGCAGCGTCGCGACGAAGGCGGGTTGGTCGTCGCGGTGCAGCGAGATCGTGACATCGAGGTCGGCGCCCGGGCGAGGGGCCCGCACGAGGTAGTGGCCGCCCCCGCCGTTGAAAGGCGAGGCGTACAGCCGCTTTTGGACGATTGCGGGTTCGCCGGAGTCCGGCGGCAGCAGGTAGGCGTGCCGACCTCCGCGGGCGTTGTGCACCTCGGCGACGACATGCCGCAGGGTGCCGTCGCCGTCGTGGCACCAGTACAGGCTCAACGGGTTGTAGACGTAGCCGAGAACCCGCGCCTGAAGCAGCGCGGTGACGGTGCCGCCCGGCGGGTCGATGCCGCGGGCGGCCAGCAGTGCGTCGATCCGCTGCCGCAGGGTGGTGTCGGCGCCGCCGATGAAATGATCGTCGACATCGAAGCGGGCGAAGGGGCGAAGCCAGGCGGGCAGTTTGGGCAGCGCGTCGACGTCGACGTACCAGCTGTAGCCGCGATGCTCGAAGTAGTGGTGCACCGGGGCGCGGCGCAGGTGGGTGACTCGGGTTCGGTACAGCGCCGGTACGCCGGCACACCTGTCGTGTTGCTCCACATCGGTGATTCGGAGCCGGTGTCGACCCGGATGGGACGGTGCTGTGATCCTTAGAGAGTCCAGCTGTGCGCCGCCGCGACCAAGCCTTTGATCAGCGCAGATGTGGCAGGGGACAGGCCGTCGGCATCGGCTGGGGCACTGCGCGGGCTGATGCCGCGCAGGCGAGGCGACAGTTCGAGTTGGGTTCCGCCACGGCGGACCCGGTTGACCGGGTTGTCCGGATGCAGGCCCCGCAGTTCACGGGGCATCTGCTCGACGTCGGTGACGACCTGATAGCCCGGCACGTCGAAGTGCTTGGCGACGTGTGCGGCGAGTTCTCGATTGCCGCCGCCGGCGAGCACCTGGGTGCTGCGGCCCAGCCGGCCGTAGCCGTGCAGTGAGATGACCACCTCGACGTGGTCGAGAAACTCCGCGAGCCGTTCGGAGTCCTCGGGGCGATAGCGCGCAGACGGTAGGTGGTGCGGATAGTCCTGGGGATGGCGGATCGAATACACCGAAGCGCCCGCCGCATCCGCGGCGCGATCGGCGATGAGGTCGGTCATCCGTTCCAGGCCGCCACCATGGATCGCCATGAACCCGAACCGGGACCGGAGCCTGCTCTCCTCGACCACGGCGGGATCGGCGAGCAGTTCGGAAAGCGATTGCGGCGCACCCTCATTCGAATTGTCCTTGCGCGTGGGCCACTGCGAAGGATCCCATCGGCGGAGAAATTCGACCCATCGCTGCGGCAGGCCGTGGTGCAATGCGCCGGCGATGATGCGCTCCAGGTAGCCGGGCCGCGGCGGCCCGGGGTCGACGCGGTGGTCGATGTAGACCCATGCCTCTGACGGACCGTCGTCGGTGTGCACGACGAGGCGGTCACGGCGATAGCGCACCGGGACGCCCTCGGCGCTGTCCAGGGTGGCGAGGTCATGGTCGTCGAGTTGCCACACCACGCCGTGCACCTGCGATCCGTTGAACGGTTCGACGGTCGCGACGCCGCGCTCGTTGATCAGCCAGTCGTGGTCTGCCAGCAGGGCGGGGCGCGGATCAACGGCATTGGGGCAGCGCCGGGCCATCTGGTCGACGCACAGGTTCGAGCCGTATGCGAAGTAGCTGTGACGGGCGAACATCACGTCGACTTTATCGGCGCCGTCATGAGCCGCGCATGGTCAGATAGATCAGCACCACGTTGAGCCCGACGATCATCGCCGCGACGGTCCAGCCCAGCACGCTGGTGATCCGGTGGTTGGCGTCGTCGCCCATCAGGGCGCGGTCGCTGGTCAGCCGCACGAGTGGCACCAGCGCGAACGGTATTCCGAACGACAGCACCACCTGCGAGATCACCAGCGCCCGGCTTGGGTCGACGCCGATGGCGAGGATGGCCAGCGCGGGAATCAACGTGACGAGGCGTCGTACCAGCAGCGGATAGCTGCGATGCAGCAGGCCCTGCATGATCATCGCGCCGGCGTACGCGCCGACCGATGTCGACGCCAGCCCGGACGCCAGCAGTCCGACCGCGAAGAGCAGCGCGACGGTGGGTCCGAGAGTGTCACCGACCGCAGCGTGGGCACCTTCGATCGAGTCGGTGTCGTCGCGTCCCTGCAGGTTGGTCGCGGCGACGAGGACCATCGACAGGTTCACTGCTCCGGCGACCAGCATCGCCAGCCCGACGTCGATACGGGTGACCCGCAGCAGCCGGGTGCGGTGTACGCCCGCCTCCGGATGGCCGTGCCTGTCGCGGGCCAGGCCGGAGTGCAGATACACCGCATGCGGCATGACCGTCGCGCCGAGCATGGCGGCGGCGAGGAGCACACTCTCGGCGCCGTGGAAGCGCGGCACCAGCCCGTCGGCGGCGGCGGCCAGCGGTGGCGGTTCGACGAAGAGGCTCGTCAGAAAGCCGATGGCGATGACGAGCAACAAACCGCTGATGACCCGCTCGAACATCCGTTGACCGCGGTGGTTCTGCACGGCCAGCAGCAGCAGCGACACGGCGCCTGTGATGACGCCGCCGACGAGAAGCGGAAGATCGAACAGTAGATACAGCGCGATGGCGCCGCCCACCACTTCGGCGAGATCGGTTGCCATTGCGACGATTTCGGCCTGCAACCAGTACGCGATCCTGGTCGGGGTTCTGGTGTGGTCGGCGACGGCCTCGGGCAGGGTGCGACCGCTGACGAGCCCGAGTTTGGCCGAGAGGTACTGCACCAACCCGGCCATCGCGTTGGCCAGGAAGATGACCCACACCAGCAGGAAACCGAATTGTGCGCCCGCGCTGATGTTGGCCGCGACGTTTCCGGGGTCGACGTAGGCGATCGCCGCGACGAACGCCGGACCGAGCAACAGCCAACTCGGCCGCAGCCGTGTTTCGGGATCGCGCAGCAACCAACCCACCTTCTATCCGGGTCATCGAATAGAAAAGTTAGGTTAGCCGAAACGATATCCGGTTACCAGACCGGCATCACCAGCCGATGCCCCAGCCGCCGAAGGCGATGATCGGGAAACCCCAGTAGCCGTAGTTGTTGTTGGGTGGCGGCGATGTGACGATCTGCGCGTTGCCGTTGCTCTCGCATTGCGTCGTCGTGGGGCCGGTGTTCACGCATTGCGGCGCGGCGGCCGCACCGGGTGCGGTGGCAACTGCCGCAGAAATGCCGGCAGCAGCCAAAAATGTTGGCAGATAACGAGCTTTCCGGCTCATGACTGGCCTCCTCGATGGGCCAAGAAGAAAATGTCGAATCGGGTCAGCGGTGTCCGCCGCCGCCGATGCCGTGAGTGCCCCAGGCGCCGCCACCCATGATCAGAGCCGGCCCGTAGAACTCGTCGTCCCACGGGTAGGCGTACACGGGTACGTCGGGAGCGGTCGCGTTGAGTTGAACGTTGCCCGGTGTCGCGCACTCGGTCGTCGCGGTGCCGACGTCCTGGTCGCCGCCGACGGTGGTGCACTGGGGGAGCGTCGAATCCGGGTCGGCTGAGGCGGCCGGGGCGATCGCGATCGCCGCCGCAGCGCCGACCGCCAGAACTAATGCCGAAAATCGCATGGGCGTCCGCATAGGCAATGTCCTTCGATCGTCTCGGCCGATTTATGCCTCAGCGTACAGCCCATTCCCAGTAATCAGGGGCAAGTCGAGCGTCGTCCTGATGCCGGGCGGAGCGGCGATGACCGCGGGGATGGCGTTCACGATTCGCGCGGCTGTGGCGACCAACCCGGCATGGTTGTGATCGCCGACGGAACTGCTCAGGCAGAGGTCCATCGCATAGGTCGGTTCGCCGGTGATCTCGATGCGATACGACCCGCCGTCCTGGGCGGGCTGGGGCCAGTCCGGACACAGGTCGTTCCGCAGCCGGGTGACGTGTTCGAGGACGACGGCGGCCCTGCCGTCGACCATCCCGCGCACCTCGAAGCGCAGTGCGGCGGCGCTGCCCGCCGCGATGTGTCCGGACGCGATGTCGAAGTCCTCCGGCGCCGGTTCGCGCACGTAGGTCTCGCTCACCTCGTCGAGTGAGATGCCAAGGCCCGCGGCGAGCTGGCGAACCACCGAGCCCCATGCGAGGCTCAGCACGCCGGGCTGCAGCAGCATCGGGATCTCATCGAGCGGGCTGCCAAACCCCATCACGCCGAACATCACGTCGGCACTGTCGTAGGTGTCGTAGTTGATGATCTCCATGCAGCGGATCTGCTCGATCCGCTGGCACGTGCCCGCAAGGGCAAGGGGCAAAAGGTCGTTGGCGAAGCCGGGGTCGATTCCGTTGACGAAGACGCTGGCTTTGCCTGCCGCCGCGGCGTCCTCGATCGGTTTGAGTAGTTCCTCGGGGATGACCTGCCACGGGTATTGGAGGAACACCGCGCTGCTGCCCACCACGTTGACGCCCGCGGACAGGATGCGCCGGTAGTCCTCGAGTGCCTCGGGCAGCCGGTTGTCGGCGAGTGCGGTGTAGACCGCGCACTCGGGGTTCGTCGCCAGCACCGCGGCCAGGTCGCTGCTCGCCGTGATACCTGTCGGGCCGTCGAGACCGGCCAGCTCGGCAGCGTCCTTGCCCGCCTTCGCCTCTGATGAGACCCACACGCCGGTCAGCTCGAAGCGCGAGTCGTTGATCAACTGAACGAGCGCGGGTTTGCCGACGTTGCCGGTGCCGATCAGCGCGACGCGAATCGGCCCGGTCGGCCGAGCCGACAATTCAGTCACAGGTCTCCTTACAGATCCGGGATGGGCAGATCGAGGTTGGGATGGGTGAGACCGCCGTCGACCTCCAGGGTCTTGCCGGTCAGGAAGCTTCCCGCGGGCGACGCGAGATAGACGGCGGCGGCAGCGATGTCGAGCGGATCGCCGAGGCGCCGCATCGGTGTCATCTTCTCCATCGGTTCTCGCAGTTCGTCGTTGGATGCGACGACGTCGAGGGCGGAGGTCAGGATCGAACCGGGTGCGATCGCGTTGACGCGGATTCTCGGGCAGAGGTCGAGCGCGCTGAGCCGCGTGTAGTGGGCCAGCGCGGCCTTCGCGGTGCCGTACGCGGCGAATCCGCGGGCTGACAGGCGGCCCATGGTCGAGGTGATGTTGATGATGCTGCCGCCGCCGGAGTGCTCGAGCATCAGCGGAACCGCCGCGGTAGTGAGCGCATGTGCGGTGGCGACGTTGAAGGTGAACGCGTCCCTCAGGTCTTTCGTCGACGTGGTCATGAGCGTGTTCGGCATCGTGCCGCCGACGTTGTTCACGACGATGTCTAGTTTGCCGAACGTCTCGACGGCGGTGCCGGCGAGCCTGGCGGTGTCCTCCGGATGAGCGAGATCGGCGGCGACGATGTGCGCGCGCCGCCCCGCCCGGCCGACCTGCTCGGCGACCTCCTCGAGTTGCGATTGCGTCCGTGCCGCGATGACCACGTCGGCCCCGGCCTCGGCGAACGCCACCGCCATCGCTGCGCCGAGCCCGCGGCCCGCTCCCGTCACCACCGCGACCTGATCGTCGAGCCGGAATCTGTCGAGAATCACGTCTGCCTCTCTTCCGTTGCCGGGCGACACCGTAACAGGGTCGCGCGACGGGCATGTGGCCTTTTTGAAACACGTTCTAATTCGATTCCAGCACAGTCGGAGCGCGTCGCCGAGTCCGCGAACGACGGCGGAGGCCCACGTCAAGCGCCGAAAGCAGCCGGGTGTGACAAAGCGATCCGTTCGGATAGCAAAGTTATTTCCGTCACAGACAACTGAAGAAGCCCAGGTAAACGGATTTCGACGACGAAATTAGTGCTAACGTTAAATACGCGCTACGAAATCCGTACTTCCGCAATCTGGATAGGGGTCATTTCGCGTGTCCAAGCAGGCAAGAACCGCAACCGCTTCACGGTGGGTTGCCGGGGTGTTCGCCCTCGGCGCTCTGTCCGCGGCCGCGGCGACCGGACTTGCGGCACCCGCGTCCGCCGACACCGACTCCTTCCTGAAGACCCTCGCGCCCCGGTACGCCTACCTGAGCGACGCGCAGCTGCTCTCGGCGGGCCACCAGGCATGCGCGACCGCCCGCAGCGGCGTGCCTGCGTCCGACAACGTCATCCGGATCAGCAAGGATCTGGGCGTCTCGACGTCGGCGGCATACGAG
>JAEZKH010000117.1 GCA_023415515.1 Actinomycetes bacterium | reverse complement strand
CGGCAAGGGGCTGACGGGAACCGGATACGACGGGCACGCCTTCTGGGACACCGAGGGGTTCGTGCTGCCGGTGTTGACCTACACCGCACCGCAGGCCGCCGCCGACGCCCTTCGCTGGCGGATGTCGACGCTCGACCTGGCCCGGCAGCGCGCCGAGGAACTCGACCTGAGCGGCGCAGCCTTCCCGTGGCGCACCATCCACGGCGAGGAGTGCTCGGCGTACTGGCCCGCGGGCACGGCCGCGTGGCATGTCAACGCGGTCATCGCCATGGCCTTCGAACGGTATCGCGTTGTCACCGGCGATGATTCGCTGGAAACGGAGTGCGGGCTCGTCGTGCTGGTGGAGACCGCGCGAATGTGGATGTCGCTGGGGCACTACGACCGGCACGGCGTCTGGCATCTCGACGGGGTGACCGGGCCCGACGAGTACACGGCGCTGGTTCGCGACAACGTGTTCACGAACCTGATGGCGATGCACAACCTGCAGACCGCCGCCGATGCGTGCGAACGCAACCCGGAAATGGCCAGCGCGCTCGGGGTGAGCAGCGAGGACGCGGCCGCCTGGCGCGATGCCGCTGCTGCGGCCCATCTTCCCTACGACGAGGAGCTCGGTGTGCACGAGCAGTGCGCGGGCTTCACCACACTTCGGGAATGGGACTTCACCGACAACACGGCGTATCCACTGCTGCTGCACGAACCCTACGTCCGGCTCTACCCGTCGCAGGTCGTCAAACAGGCCGACCTGGTGCTCGCCATGCATTGGCGAAGCCACGCGTTCACGCCCGAACAGATGGCCCGCAACCTCGACTACTACGAGCGGCGCACCACCCGGGATTCGTCGCTGTCGGCATGCACACAGGCGGTGATGTGCGCGGCGGTCGGACACCTGGAACTCGCGCACGACTACACCTACGAGGCCGCCCTGATCGATCTCCGAGACCTCCACGACAACGCCCGCGACGGCCTGCACATGGCATCACTTGCCGGGGCGTGGACGGCGCTGGTGGCCGGGTTCGGCGGCTTACGCGACGACGAAGGAATCCTGGCGCTCGACCCGCAACTGCCAGAGCGCATCAACCGCCTGCGATTCCGGCTGCGCTGGCGAGACTTTCGGCTGACCGTCGACGCCGATCACGACCAGGTCACCTACACGCTGCGCGACGGGCCCGATCACACGCTGACCATCCATCATGCGGGTGAGGGCCTGCAGCTCAGCACCAATGCGCCGACGACCGTCGCGGTCACCCGCCGGAAGGCACTGTTGCCGCCGCCGCAGCAGCCACCCGGTCGCGAACCGCGTCGGCGAGTCGGCCGGTGATCGACGCGTACGTGCCCGCGCGCGTCGAGCCGGCGCTACGGTGGCAGGCATGACGGCCATCCGCCTCCGCGACCTTGCGGGCGTCGCGATCGGCATCGCCGCGCTGTCGCCGACGTCGGTTCTGCTCCCGGGCAACGCCTCTGCCGTGCCCTGCTACTCGGCTGAATGCGTGCCGAACGTGGCCAGAAACGTCATCGAAGGCGGACCCTGCGCACCGCAGCCGCGACGCGCTTTCGCCTACGGCCTCGAACCCGACGGCCGGACCGTGGTCTGTAGTGCCGCGGGAGTCTGGGTGGCCGCGGGCCCGCTCGTCGGCGTCTACAACGTGGCGACGCCGTGTCCGGCGCTCAACCTGTCGGCACAGGGTTCCGACGGGGTGGCCCTGCAGTGCCTCGACATGGGCTTCCACGATCTGCAATGGGCACACCGCGCCGGCGCTTGATGGGCTGGACGACGAAAAACCCGCCGCGGTGATGCGGCGGGTTCCTCGTGTTCGAACCGCTGCGGGCTAGCCGGCCATGAACGTGTCGTAGGCCGATTGCAGGTCGGCGGGCAGCACCGCGACATTGCACTGGCGCTGCTTGTCGCCGATCGGGGCGAGGATGCCCTTCAGGTCGTAGTACTCACCGGGATTGGCGGTGAAGTAGTTACGCAGGTCGGTCTCAGCCTGGCCGCGGGGCGCGTTGAACGCCGCCGTGACGACCTGATTGGCGCTCGGGTGGTCGCTGAGGTAGCCGCGCGCCGCGCTGAGCGTCGAGCCGGCGGTGCCCGCCACGTCTGCTGCGCTGCATCCCTGCGGTGCAGCGGTGGCGGCGGGCGCCATGATCGTCGCTGCGGCGACCCCGCCGAGCAGCGAACCGGCAAGCGCACCGGCAACTTTACGGCGCGCAGAGATACCACTGGAATTCATGATCAAACTATTCCTTCTGATTTGCGAACTGATTTACGAATCGTTTTGCGTCCCCCACCCGAAACCCAAAGTAGCCGAAGTCGAATGAGGTCAAACGTGGCGAAGCTATCCGCTGATGGCGAAGGTGAGAGCGTTACACCGAAACGGCGTGATCTATGCCTCAAATTCGTCGAAAGTGTGAATTGAGGACGCGACGGGCAGCCGTTTTACCCAGCATTTCTCAATAAATCGCAGCAACACTTAATTGATCGTGATCTCGATGGTGATCGAATCGTTATCCGCCGTCCCCCCGGGAGGCGGGCATCTCGTAGCGCGCGAGCAGTCGCTCGATGAAGTCGGCCGCCTCGGCGTGTCCGCGGGCGATCCCCAGGCTGCGCTCCAGGACCATGATCCGGGCCAGGCTGGTCACGATCATCGACATCACCACCGGCGGGAACTCGGCCATGTCGACGCCATGTGCGCGCATCGCCAGCGTCACCGCGCTCTCCTCCAGGTCGCCGAAGCGGGCCGCGTAGGCGACGATCTCGCTTCGGATCTCCTTGCGGTGGTTGGCCAGGGCCATGAACTCCATCAGCAGTCGCGCGCCGTGGGCGTTGTTGAGCTCCCACAATGCGTGCAACGGCTGTGCATCGGCGAGCGCCGCACGCTGCCGGAGCAGGTTCATCTCGGCACCTTCGCGCAGCACCGCGAGGAAGAGGTCGTCCATGCTGGGGAAGTAGTAGTGCACGAGCGCGGGTTTGACCCCCGCCTTGGCGGCGATCCGGCGAGACGATGCGGCCGCATAGCCCTCTTCGAGCATGACTTGGGCGGTTGCTTGGATCAGTGCGCGCCGGGTGGCGGAGTCGCGGCCGGCGGGTCTCGGCGCTGTCATCTGGCCCTTGACCAGGTATCGCACCGACTGCTAGACATGGCGTCAGCCTAGATGTTGGGCAGTCGCCCAACAAGTGGCTTCGTTTGAAATCGAAGGGTGCAATGGCCGGACGGGTAGCGGGCAAGGTCGCGTTCATCACCGGCGCAGCGCGTGGGCAGGGCCGCAGCCACGCCGTGCGGCTGGCCGAAGAGGGCGCCGAC
>JAEZKH010000107.1 GCA_023415515.1 Actinomycetes bacterium | reverse complement strand
TCGAATCGCTGACCCGGATGGTGGAGCAGGCAGGCGGGACGGTGAGCGGAACGGTGGGTCTGACCGAGGAGTTCGTCACGGCCAATTCCGCCGAGAAACTTCTGTCGGTGGTGAACTCGCCGATCGTGCCTGCCGGGGCGCAACTCAGCACCAAGTCGGTGGATCAGGGTTCCCAGGCCGGCGATCTGCTGGGCATCGCCCTGCTGATCAACCGCGATCCCAAGGTGCCCGCGGTCGACGACCAGCAGCGTGACACCGTGCTCACGGCGCTGCGGGACACGGGCTTCATCACCTACGACGACCGCGTCGGCGCGGCGAACACGGCGCTGGTCGTGACCGGCGGCGGACTCGGCGACGACGCAGGGAACCGAGGGGCCACCGTCGCGCGATTCGCTGCCGGGCTGGCCCCCCATGGCTCGGGAACCGTGATCGCCGGCCGCGACGGCACCGCCTCCGGCACCGCCGCGGTGGCCGTCACCCGGTCAGACGCCGGTTTGGCGAGCGTGGTCGGCACCGTCGACGACATCGACGCAGCCTCGGGGCGGATCACCGCGGTGCTGGCGCTGCAAGACCTGGTCAACGGCGGTCGCCCGGGCCAGTACGGCGTGGGCCAGGGCGCCACCTCGGTGACGGTCCCGCAGTAGCTGCGGGTCGATCGGTGCCGCTCGTCGCGGACGCGACGGCGCGTCAGCGACGGGTTCTCAGGGTCGGTGTTAATGTGGAGTTCCGTGGGTCGGCAGGCCCCAGATCGTCATTGCCATGCCCTGCCCGTCGTCACGGAGGTTGCCGTTGCCCGGCCAGATGAAGCCGTTACGCAAGCACCCGCAGACCGCCACGAAGCACCTCTTCGTCAGCGGCGGCGTGGTTTCTTCGCTCGGCAAGGGCCTCACGGCGTCGAGCCTCGGGCAGTTGCTGACGGCGCGCGGCCTTCAGGTCACCATGCAGAAGCTCGACCCGTATCTGAACGTCGACCCGGGCACCATGAACCCCTTCCAGCACGGCGAGGTATTCGTCACCGAGGACGGCGCAGAGACCGACCTCGACGTCGGCCACTATGAGCGATTCCTCGACCGCAACCTGTCTGGTTCGGCGAATGTCACCACCGGCCAGGTGTATTCGACGGTGATCGCGAAGGAGCGTCGCGGCGAGTATCTCGGCGACACCGTCCAAGTGATCCCGCACATCACCGACGAGATCAAGAGCCGCATCCTGGCGATGGCCGAGCCCGACAAGGACGGGCGACGGCCGGACATCGTGATCACCGAGATCGGCGGAACCGTGGGCGACATCGAGTCGCTGCCGTTTTTGGAGGCGGCGCGTCAGGTGCGCCACGAAGTCGGCCGGGAGAACTGTTTCTTTCTGCACTGCTCGCTTGTGCCTTTCATGGCGCCGTCGGGCGAGCTGAAGACCAAACCCACCCAGCACTCCGTCGCAGCGCTACGCAGCATCGGCATCACCCCGGATGCGCTGATCCTGCGATGCGATCGCGATGTGCCCGAACCGCTGAAGAACAAGATCGCGCTGATGTGCGACGTCGACATCGACGGGGTGATCTCCACCCCGGACGCACCGTCGATCTACGACATCCCCAAGGTGCTGCACCGCGAGGAACTCGACGCGTATGTGGTGCGGCGGCTCAACTTGCCGTTCCGCGACGTCGACTGGACGCAGTGGAACGATCTTCTGCAGCGTGTACACGAACCTCGCGAGACCGTACGAATCGCGTTGGTGGGCAAGTACATCGATCTTTCCGACGCCTACCTTTCGGTGGCTGAAGCCCTGCGGGCAGGCGGCTTCAAGCATCGCGCCAAGGTGGAGATGCGCTGGGTGGCTTCTGACGACTGCGAGAGTGACGCCGGAGCCGCCGCCGAACTCGACGACGTCCATGCCGTGCTGATCCCCGGCGGCTTCGGCATCCGCGGCATCGAAGGCAAGATCGGCGCGATCCGCTACGCGCGCAAACGCGGGCTACCGGTACTCGGCCTGTGTCTGGGGCTGCAGTGCATCGTGATCGAAGCGGCCCGCTCGGTCGGTATCGCCGGAGCGAACTCCGCCGAGTTCGATCCCGAGACGTCCGACCCCGTCATCAGCACGATGGCGGATCAGCGTGACGCCGTCGCGGGGGAGGCCGACCTCGGCGGCACCATGCGATTGGGCGCGTATCCGGCCGCTCTCGAACCGGGTTCCATCGTCGCGCAGGCCTACGGGACCACCGAAGTGTCAGAACGGCATCGGCACCGCTACGAGGTCAACAACGCCTACCGCGACCGTATTGCCGAGAGCGGGCTGAAGTTCTCCGGTACCTCTCCGGACGGGCATCTGGTGGAGTTCGTCGAGTACGCACCCGACGTGCATCCGTTCCTGGTCGGCACGCAGGCGCACCCCGAACTGAAGAGCCGCCCGACCAGACCGCATCCGTTGTTCGTGGCGCTGGTCGGCGCCGCACTGGATTTCAAGGCCGCCGAGCGCCTGCCCGTGGAGATCCCCGAGCAACGCGCCAACGGAGCCGACCACCCGGACAAGGTGGAGCAGATGCTTCACGACGACACCCGGGAAAAGTCGGAAGTCCGTGGCTGAACACGATTTCGTTACCGTCGACTCCGAAACCCTTTACGTCGGAAAGATTTTCGCCTTGCGCGCTGACGAGGTGCGGATGCCCGGAGGCAACACCGCGCGCCGCGAAGTCGTCGAGCACTACGGCGCAGTCGCCATCCTGGCGATGGACGACGATGCCAACATCGTCATGGTCTACCAGTACCGTCACCCCGTGGGCAGGCGCCTGTGGGAGCTTCCCGCCGGGCTGCTCGACGTCGGCGGTGAGCCACCCCACGTGACTGCGGCACGCGAACTCGAGGAGGAGGCGGGAGTGTCCGCGCGGGACTGGCGCGTCCTCGTCGATCTGGTGAGCGCGCCCGGATTCAGCGACGAAGGCGTGCGGGTCTACCTGGCAACCGGACTCTCGCACGTCGGCAGGCCCGACGCCCACGACGAGGAAGCCGATCTGGTGGTGCGGTGGATGTCTCTCGACGACGCGGTCCACAAGGTGATGGCCGGCGAGATCGTCAACACGATCGCGGTCAGCGGCATCCTCGCCGCACATGCGGCGCGCGGCCGCTTCGAGTCCCTACGGCCGATCGACTCCGAATGGCTCGACAGACCAACGGCTTACGCCCGCCGAAAGGTCCAGCCGTGACATCTTCTGCGGTCCGTCCGGCACTCGATGACCAGCTTCAGGGTTACCTCGACCATCTGACCATCGAGCGCGGGGTCGCCGCGAACACGTTGAGCTCGTATCGGCGAGACCTGCGGCGTTACGCCGAACACCTGGCATCGCGGGGTATCGGCGACCTGACTGGGGTCACCGAGGCCGACGTCAGCGATTTCCTCGCGGCGCTGCGCCGGGGGGACACCGACCGCGGGACGGCTCCGCTGTCGGCGGTGTCGGCTGCGCGTGCACTCATCGCCGTCCGTGGCCTGCATCGCTTCGCTGCCGCGGAAGGGCTGACCGAACTCGACGTGGCCCGCGCGGTCAAACCGCCGACGCCGAGCAGGCGGCTACCCAAGAGCCTCAGCGTCGACGAAGTGCTGGCCCTGTTGGAGGGCGCTGGCGGGGACAGCGAGTCCGACGGTCCGCTGTCACTGAGAAACCGCGCGTTGCTCGAATTGCTGTATTCCACCGGCGCGCGTATCTCCGAGGCTGTCGGCCTCGACCTCGACGACATCGACACGCACGCCCGCTCGGTGCTGTTGCGCGGCAAGGGAGGAAAACAGCGGCTGGTGCCGATCGGTCGCCCCGCCGTGACCGCGCTCGACGCGTACCTGGTGCGGGGGCGGCCCGAGTTGGCCAGGCGCGGCAGGGGGACACCTGCGATCTTCCTCAATGCCCGCGGCGGACGATTGTCGCGGCAGAGCGCGTGGCAGGTGCTCCAGGACGCGGCAGAACGCGCGGGGATCACCGCCGCGGTGTCTCCGCACACCCTTCGCCATTCCTTCGCCACCCACCTCCTCGACGGCGGCGCAGACGTGCGCGTCGTGCAGGAACTGCTCGGCCACGCCTCGGTCACCACGACGCAGATCTACACACTTGTCACCGTGCATGCGCTGAGAGAGGTCTGGGCGGGCGCCCACCCCCGTGCGCGGTAGCCCTCAGCCGCCCAGGTATTCCGACTCGAGCACCAGGTCAGGCAGCAGTGACTGGTACTCGACGTGCGTCTTGTGCTCGATGGTGTTCCACAGCTTGCCCTGCTGCTCGCGCATGTAGGCGCGGTACTTGGGAGCGCCGGGGACGCGCACGTTGTCGGCGACGGCGATGCTGCCGCGGTGCAACCAGCCCCGGTCGAGGATGCTCTGCAGGTCCGACAGGTAGACGCTCTTCTCGTGGTCGATGAACAGCAGGTCGACGCTGCCGGGCCCGAAGCCGTGCTGCTCGGCAAGCGTGTCGAGCGTCGTGCCGCCGTCCCCGATGGTGCCCACTACGCAGGTGATGCGGTCGTCGACCCCGGCATGTGCCCAGATCCTGCGGGCCACCTCGGCGTTGTCGGGTGAGAGTTCGACCGTGACGACCTTCGCGTCCGGCGCGGCCCCGGCGATGCGCAGCGCGCTGTAACCGCAGTAGGTGCCGAGTTCGAGCGCCACCCGGGGACCAGCACGGCGGACCGCGGCGTCGAGCAGCGCGCCCTTCTCGTCGCCGACGTTGACGAGCAACGACTTCTCCACGGCGAAGGTGTCGATCGTCGCCAACACGTTGCCGATGTCGCCGCGCCGGGCGTTGGCCTCGACGTACTCCGCGCACGCCCGCTCCCTGCCGTCACCGAACTGGCCGGTCTTGGCGAAGCGGGGAAGCCGGACGGCGAGCGACAGGAACGACGGCCTAAGAAACCGCAGTCGCCGCTTCACGTTCATGATCGACAGAGTAGATGTGATGCGGACCTAATCGGTGCCCAGTGCGCGGGTCTGCCCGGTTGACCGCATTCACCCCGTTAAACTTGCCCGGATGTTCGCCAGCGGGAGTCCGGTATGAGCGAGGAGGGCGGCGGCGCCGACCCGCCCGCGCAGGCTGGACTGACCGGGCGCCAGCCGAGGAGCGTTCCCGAGCCGAAGCCCAAGAGCGTGCACGGTCCCGCGAAGGTCATCGCGATGTGCAATCAGAAGGGCGGCGTCGGCAAGACCACCTCGACGATCAATCTGGGCGCCAGCCTCGCCGGGTACGGCAGGCGGGTGTTGTTGGTCGATCTCGATCCTCAAGGCGCGCTGTCGGCCGGACTCGGGGTGCCGCACTACGAACTCGACCACACCATCCACAACCTTTTGGTGGAGCCCCGGGTGTCGATCGACGACGTCCTGATCCACACGCGGGTCAAGAACATGGATCTGGTGCCGAGCAACATCGACCTCTCGGCCGCCGAGATACAGCTGGTCAACGAGGTGGGCCGCGAGCAGTCCCTGGCCCGGGCGCTGCATCCGGTGCTAGATCGCTACGACTATGTGCTGATCGACTGCCAACCTTCGCTCGGCCTGCTGACGGTCAACGGACTGGCCTGCTCGGACGGGGTGATCATCCCGACCGAATGCGAGTACTTCTCGTTGCGCGGGCTGGCGCTGCTGACCGACACCGTCGACAAGGTCCACGACCGGCTCAATCCCAAGCTGAGCATCAGTGGCATCCTGATCACCCGGTACGACCCGCGCACCGTCAACGCCCGCGAGGTGATGGCGCGGGTTCTGGAGAGGTTCGGTGATCTGGTGTTCGACACCGTGATCACCCGGACGGTGCGGTTCCCCGAAACCAGCGTCGCGGGCGAACCCATCACCACATGGGCACCGAAATCCGGTGGCGCCCAGGCATATCGTGCGTTGGCCCGTGAGGTCATCGACCGGTTCGGTTCGTGAACACCGAGACGCAGCCGGCGGAGTCACAGCAAACGGGGTTCCAGGTTCGGCTGAGCAATTTCGAGGGTCCGTTCGACCTGCTGCTGCAGCTGATATTCGCCCATCGCCTCGATGTCACCGAGGTGGCGCTGCACCAGGTGACCGACGACTTCATCGCCTACACCAAGTCGATCGGTCCTCAGCTGGAGTTGGATGAGACCACGGCATTCCTGGTGGTCGCCGCCACCCTGCTGGATCTCAAGGCCGCGCGTCTGTTGCCCGCCGGCGAGATCCACGACGAGGAAGACCTCGCGCTTCTCGAGGTGCGGGATCTGCTGTTCGCCCGCCTGCTGCAGTACCGGGCCTTCAAGCATGTCGCCGAGATGTTCGCCGAACTGGAGGCCGCCGCGCTGCGCAGCTATCCGCGTGCGGTATCGCTCGAGCCACGTTACGAGGATCTGTTGCCCGAGGTGATGCTCGGCGTCGACGCGCAGCTCTTCGCCGAGATCGCGGCCAGCGCCTTCACCCCTCGGCCGGTCCCGACGGTGGCCACCGAGCACCTGCATGAGTTGATCGTGTCGGTGCCCGAACAGGCCGAACAGCTGCTTGCCGAGCTGCAGCGCCGCGGCCAGGGCCGGTGGGCGACGTTCTCCGAGCTGGTCGCCGACTGCCGCGAGCCGATCGTGATCGTCGGGCGGTTCCTGGCACTGCTCGAGCTGTACCGGGCGCGGGCGGTAGCATTCGAGCAATCAGAACCTCTTGGTGTGCTGCAGATTTCGTGGACCGGAGACCAGCCATCCGACGAGGAGACCCAAGCCGCAGAGGCGGTGGAAGAGCCAGACCATGAGTGATGAATTCTCGGCCCCGACCGAGCACGACCGGCCCGAAGCCGTGAACGGTGATGTCACGGACCTCGATCTCGGCATCGACGTCGCCGAGCCGCCGGAACTGGAAGACGCCGAACTGGGTGCGGTGCTCGAGGCGCTGCTGTTGGTCGTGGACACGCCGGTGTCGGTGGATGCGCTCGCCGCGGCGATCCAGCAGCCGGCCTACCGGGTCTCGGCGAAGTTGACGCTGATGGCCGAGGAGCTCTCGGCACGACAGAGCGGCATCGACCTGCGCGAGGCGGGCGGTGGGTGGCGCATGTACACGAGGTCGCGCTACGCCCCCTACGTCGAGCGGTTGCTGCTGGACGGCTCGCGGTCGAAGTTGACCAGGGCCGCGCTGGAGACGCTGGCGGTGGTGGCATACCGCCAACCGGTCACCCGCGCCAGGGTGAGCGCCGTGCGTGGTGTCAACGTGGATGCGGTGATGCGGACACTGTTGGCGCGCGGGCTGATCACCGAGGCAGGCACCGACACCGACACCGGCGCCACCACCTTCTCGACGACGGAGTTGTTCCTGGAACGGCTCGGCTTGACCTCGCTGGCGGATCTTCCCGACATCGCGCCTCTGCTACCCGACGTCGACGTCATCGATGACCTGAGTGAATCCCTCGGCGACGAACCGCGTTTCGCAAAGCTCGGTGGTGCATCCGCGGGGCGCGGCGACGAACCGATGTCCTTCGACGTGGACAAAGACTGACATGGCCGGTTCCGGGGACTTCGAAGCTCGCTCGCGAGAAGGAGTGCGGCTGCAGAAGGTGTTGTCGCAAGCCGGGATAGCGTCGCGCCGGGTGGCCGAGAGAATGATCGTCGACGGACGAGTCGAGGTCGACGGCACAGTGGTGACGGAACTCGGCACCCGGGTCGACCCCGACGTCTCGGAGATCCGTGTCGACGGGGCGCGGGTGATGCTCGACGACACACTGGTGCACCTCGCGCTGAACAAGCCGCGCGGTATGCACTCGACGATGTCCGACGACCGCGGCCGACCGTGCATCGGCGATCTCGTCGAGCATCGAGTTCGCGGCAACAAGAAACTCTTTCACGTTGGCCGCCTCGACGCCGACACCGAAGGGCTGATGCTGCTGACCAACGACGGTGAGTTGGCACATCGGCTGATGCACCCGTCGTTCGAGGTGCCCAAGACCTATCTGGCGACGGTGGCGGGCACGGTGCCGCGTGGCCTCGGCCGCACACTGCGCGACGGTGTCGAGTTGGAGGACGGGCCCGCGCGGGTCGACGACTTCGCGGTCGTGGACGCGGTGCCCGGCAGGACGCTGGTGCGTGTGACGCTGCACGAGGGCCGAAAACGCATCGTGCGCCGGATGCTCAAGGAGGTCGGCTTTCCCGTGCAGGAGCTGGTGAGAACCGACATCGGCGCGGTGTCGCTGGGAGATCAGCGGCCCGGCAGTATTCGGGTACTGGGCCGCGATGAGGTCGGCGCACTCTACAAGGCGGTCGGCCTGTGAGCGATGCTGTGACGATCGCCGTCGATGGCCCGGCGGGGACCGGAAAGTCCTCGGTGTCAAGGGGTTTGGCACGAGCATTGGGTGCGCGATACCTTGACACCGGCGCGATGTACCGGATCGTCACCCTGGCAGTGCTTCGTTCGGGCATCGACCTGGGTGACACTCCGGCGGTGGAGGCTGCGACGGCCGACGTGCCAGTGTCGGTCGGCTACGACCCGGATGAGGACCGCGCTTACCTCGACGCAGAGGATGTCTCGGCCGAGATCCGCGGTGACGCGGTGACCAAGGCGGTCTCCGCCGTGTCGGCGGTCCCCGCGGTGCGGGCGCGTCTGGTCGGATTGCAGCGGGAACTGGCGGCAGGTCCCGGCAGCATCGTCGTCGAAGGTCGCGACATCGGCACGGTCGTGCTGCCGGATGCCGACGTCAAGATCTTCCTGACGGCATCGGCGGAGCAACGGGCGCACAGGCGCAACGACCAGAACGTG
The DNA here is from genome assembly GCA_023415515.1 of Actinomycetes bacterium. Lineage (GTDB taxonomy): Bacteria > Actinomycetota > Actinomycetes > Mycobacteriales > Mycobacteriaceae > Mycobacterium. The sequence goes on along the minus strand of JAEZKH010000107.1, from coordinate 54,349 downwards.
GCCAATGGCCTCGGCGACGACTATGCAGCGGTGCTGGCCGACGTGAAGCGACGCGATCACCTGGACTCCACCAGGGCGGTATCCCCGCTGCGCGCGGCCGAGGATGCGCTGGTCGTCGACACCAGCGACATGTCCGAGACCGAGGTGGTCGACCATCTGGTCGAACTCGTCCGGCAAAACGTCGGAGCGCGGCGATGACCGAATCCGACGGCACGTGGGTCGACGAAAGCGACTGGGAAGTCATCGATTCCGACGCAGGCCCCGGCGACGGGGGCGACGAGGAGCTGTCCGGTCCGCCGCCGGTGGTCGCCGTCGTCGGGCGTCCCAACGTCGGCAAGTCGACATTGGTCAACCGGATTCTCGGTCGTCGCGAGGCAGTGGTGCAGGACGTGCCCGGCGTCACCCGCGACCGTGTCTCCTATGACGCGAACTGGGTCGGCCGTCGCTTCTTCATCCAGGACACCGGTGGGTGGGAGCCCGACGCCAAGGGACTGCAACAGTTGGTCGCCGAGCAGGCTTCGGTTGCGATGCGTACCGCCGACGCGATCATCCTGGTCGTCGACGCGGTCGTCGGCGCCACCGCCGGTGACGCGGCGGCGGCCAAGATCCTGCAGCGGTCCGGTAAGCCGGTGTTCCTTGCGGCGAACAAGGTCGATAACGAACGCGGTGAGGCCGATGCGGCCGCATTGTGGTCCCTGGGGTTGGGGCAGCCGCACCCGATCAGCGCCATGCACGGCCGCGGCGTGGCAGATCTTCTCGACGAGGTCGTCGCGTCGTTGCCGACCGTCTCGGAGGTCGGGGCGAGCGGTGGAGGACCCCGGCGCGTCGCACTGGTCGGCAAGCCGAACGTCGGTAAGAGCTCGCTGCTGAACAAACTGGCCGGTGATCAGCGGGCCGTCGTGCACGACCAGGCGGGCACCACGGTCGACCCGGTCGACTCGTTGATCGAATTGGGCGACAAGACTTGGCGTTTCGTCGACACCGCCGGACTCCGGCGCAAAGTCGGCCAGGCGAGTGGACATGAGTTCTACGCATCGGTGCGCACCCGCGGTGCCATCGACGCCGCCGAGGTCGTCATCGTGTTGATCGACGCGTCGCAACCGTTGACCGAACAGGACCAGCGGGTGCTGTCGATGGTGATCGAAGCGGGCCGGGCGCTGGTGCTGGCGTTCAACAAGTGGGACCTCGTCGACGACGACCGGCGCTATGACCTCGGCCGTGAGATCGAACGCGAGCTGGCGCAGGTCCAATGGGCGCCGCGGGTCAACATCTCGGCGAAGACCGGGCGCGCGGTGCAGAAGCTGGTGCCGGCCCTGGAGACCGCGCTGGAGTCGTGGGACAGCCGCATTCCGACCGGCAGGCTCAACATGTTCCTCAAAGAGGTGGTGTCGGCCACACCGCCGCCGGTGCGCGGGGGAAAGCAGCCCCGCATTCTGTTCGCCACGCAGGCCACCACGCGCCCGCCGACGTTTGTGTTGTTCACCACAGGTTTCCTGGAAGCGGGCTACCGCCGGTTCCTTGAGCGGCGGTTACGCGAGACGTTCGGCTTCGAGGGCAGCCCGGTGCGCATCAACGTACGAGTGCGCGAGAAAAGGGGCGCGCGCTCTCGCTAGGTTGGATTTGTGCCCGTCATCGACATGATCCTGATCGCGTTGGCGGGTGTGGCGGCAGGCGCGATCAACTCCCTGGTCGGATCGGGCACGCTCGTCACTTTTCCGACGCTGGTGACGCTGGGATATCCGCCGGTGGTCTCGACGATGTCGAATGCGATCGGGCTGGTGGCAGGTGGGGTTTCGGGCACCTGGGGCTACCGCCGCGAACTGCGCGGCCAGTGGAAGCGACTGAGCTGGCAGATGCCCGCCTCCTTCGTCGGCGCTCTGGCCGGGGCGTGGCTGCTTCTGCACCTGCCGGAGAAGGTCTTCACCGAAGTGGTTCCAGTGCTGTTGATCCTGGCGCTGATTCTCGTGGTGATCGGACCGAGGATCCAGAACTGGGCGAAGAAACGCGCAGAGGCGGCGGGCCAATCCGCCGAGCACGTTTCGCGGCCGCGGATGGTGGCGCTGGTCATCGGCACTTTCGCCGTCGGCATCTACGGCGGCTATTTCACCGCCGCACAGGGAATCTTGCTGATGGGCATCATGGGTGCGTTGCTGCCCGAAGACATGCAACGGATGAACGCCGCGAAGAACCTTTTGTCGCTGATCGTGAATGTCGTTGCCGCCGTTGCGTATATCACGGTCGCGTTCGACCGGATCAGCTGGGCCGCGGCCGGCTTGATCGCGTTGGGCTCACTGGTCGGCGGGTTTCTCGGAGCCCACTACGGGCGGCGGCTGTCACCGAATGCGTTGCGCGCGTTCATCGTCGTGGTCGGTCTGATCGGACTGTACCGACTGCTGGCGATCTGAGCTTCAGAAACTGCGGCGCGCCGACTCCTGCTCGAGGACGGCGTCGAGGTCCTTCAGCCGCTCCATCGACGCCACCGAGCGCTGCGTGCGGTTGTTCCCGGCGAGCCGGTCGCGGTGGCGGTGAACGAACTGCCAGTAGCCGGCAGTGAACGGACACGCGTCGTCACCGAGTCGTTTCTTCGGGTCGTAGGCACAGGCGCCGCAGTGGTCGCTCATCTTGTTGATGTAGGCGCCGCCCGAGGCGTAGGGCTTGGTGGCCAGCTTTCCGCCGTCAGCGTGCTGGCTCATCCCGATGACGTTGGTCGGCATCACCCAGCGGAACCCGTCGACGAAGGCCGTCGCGAACCACTCCGTCAGCTCGGCGGGTCGATAGCCGCGCTGCAATGCGTGGTTGCCGAGCACCATCAGCCGCTGGATGTGGTGGGTCCACCCGCGGTCCCGGACGCCGATCAAGGCGTGGCGGAGGCATTCGGCGGTGACGGCGTCGGCGTCGAGTTCGCGCCACCAGGCGGGCAGTGCGGTACGGGCCTGCAGTTCGTTGTTGCGGGCGTAGCCGGGGCCGAAATGCCAGTACAGATGCCACATGTACTCGCGCCACCCGAGGATCTGCCGGATGAAACCCTCGACGGCCGCCAGCGGGGCGTCGTGGCGCCGATAGGCGGTCTCGGCGGCCTCGACGGCGTCGAGCGGGTGCAGCACCCCGAGGTTGAGCGGGACCGACAGCAGAGAGTGCGACATCGCCCAGTCTTGCCCCATGATCGCGTCCTCGTATCGGCCGAACGTGGCCAGCCGGTGCTCGATGAAGCGGGCGAGCGCCCGCTTGGCTTCGGTGGGGGTGACGGCAAACAGTCGAGGGCCGTCGTTGCCGACCACGTGCGGAAGGTCCATCACGTCGAGGTCGCGGCGGACCCGCTCGTCGATGTCGTCCTCACGCGGCTGATAGGGATTCGGAACATTCAGCGTTGCTTGGTTTTTCGGGGGAGGGTCACGGTTCTCCTCGTCGTAGTTCCACCGGTTGCCGACTGGATCGGCGCCGTCCATCAAGACATCGAAGCGGCGGCGCTGATCACGGTAGAAGTCCTCCATGCGGAAACGGGTTCGGTCGCCGGCCCAATCGGCGAAGTCCTTGCGTGGAAGCGCGAAGGTCGGCGTCGGCAGCACGTCGGCTACGAGGCCCTGCCTGCGGAGGCGGTGGACGAACCGCTCGGCGGTGTGCGACGTCGGCTCGAAGACGAGAACCTGGCGACCGTAGCGCTCGAGGGCATCGGTGTAGGTGTCGGCCCGCAGAAGGGTGGAACGGTCGCCGAGGTCGCGGTCGGCGTGCCGCAGCGCGGAGAGGATCAGGTGCAGTTTCTGTCGGTGATAGGGCCGCTTGCGCAGCGCCGAGGTGGCCTCGACGAGCAGGACCTCGCGATGCGAATGCTCGCCACCGTGGGTGGACGGGCCCAGCTGGTCAGCGAACAGCCACAGGGGTGTGTCGTCACGCGCGCTCACGACACGGGTGTACCCGCCGGAAGCGGTTGGGATTGTGACGGCGCGCTGCGGTAGGCTCACGTGCTGCTGCTAGAGCTTCATGGCGGCACCGGGCTGTGGCGCAGTTTGGTAGCGCACTTGACTGGGGGTCAAGTGGTCGCAGGTTCAAATCCTGTCAGCCCGACCAGAGAACTGCCTGTTCACAGGCGGTTTTTCGTATTCCGATCGAGTCGGATCCATGGTGTGACCGCCATTCTCACCCCATGGAATTAAGTACACCTGATGTGCGATTCCGGTTCATGCTTGACATTTCAGTTCCGGTTCCTGGTTTACGGTTCTGGGACGCGGTTCCGGTAGGTGCGCGACAGCAGTTCCGGTAGGTGCTTTACATCTGGTGTGTTGCCGCTGGTGGCGGGTGGGTTCTTTCGTGGTTCGTTCTGCCGCGCCTGACGGAGCAGGTCGAGCGAGGGGGACATCGTCCCCGGCGCGTACGAGCCGTCAGTTTCGGTTGAGGCCGAACTCGCGAGTCATCAGCGCCCGCTTGTAGTGGGACTCGGCGTCATCGACCTCCGAGGGAGAGGTGCTGGGGCCGAAAACCCGCAGAATGCTGAATCTGAAATGCCTGGCATGGTCGGTCTTGCCGCAGCCGGCTCCGATGCTGATCGTGGCGAGTTCCTTCAACGCGTGGTTGCCGCCGTGGCCGTCCTGCGCGTACGCCCTCCAGCGCTGCAGAATTCGTTCGGCGCCATCGGCTTTCCCGACGTACTGCTTTCCGTTGGAGGCGTCGGTGATCAGGTAGATGCCCTGCACCTGCGACAGCGCGACCTGCCAGTCGGCGTAGCGGCGATCCGACACCATCTCACCGAGCTCGTGGAAGGTGAGTAGGACCTTGTCGAATCCCGGGAACGGCACTTGATCGCGGTCGGCGATCTCGAGGACGGGCATGCCGGCCGCGCGATCAGCGCGGCGGTGCCAGACCCGCGGAGTGTCCCACTCGACGACGAGTCGGTTGATGAGCGGCTTCAGGAAGTCGCTGTGGCGCAGATCGAAGAATCGGGCCTCCGCCGTGCGCTCCGCGGTGATCTCGCCGCGGTTCTCGAACCCTCCCCACAGCCGGGATCGTCGCTGGCCGTCGGCGACGAGGACCACCCAGTACTGCTCGGGTTCGGCAGGGAACTGTCGTGGTGAAATGCCTTGGAACCGTGTGTATTCGCGGACCTTGTCCTCGGTCAGATCCTCCGGCCCGCGCAAACCCAACTCTTCGCCGGTGTTGAAGCTGTGCCGGATCACGCGGATGTCGTCCAGGCTGATCGGCGGGTCGTGCTCGGCGCCGATCGCGGCCAGCACGTGACCGAGTGTCAGAAAAGCACTGGCGGCGGAGGAATCACCCCCGTCGGAGGCATGGCTGGCATCCTGGTTTCCCACGTGCACGAGACTACGGCCAGACACACGCGACAAGACCGAGTTTGCGACCAGCCCCTATGCCCCGGCGAGCGGGGCGCTCCACGTCCCTGCCTGCGTTCTCGATCCCGCACGATGCACACCGGTCGGCTCAGGTCGCGGGCGAAATCTGAGTGTGACACTCATCCGACTTGGCTCTGCGTGTCGAGCTGCCAGCCGCCTACTGTGTCGACATGCCGCCAGTGCCCTACGTGTTGCGAGCCGCGCCTGACGTCGTTGAGCTTTGGTCGACGGTCCGCCTGCCATATGAACCGCGCGACTGGCTGCTCGAGATGCGAAATGACCTGCGCCGAGCGCTGCGGGACTCAACTTCCAGGTCGGGTGGGCACCTGCATGCGGTGTACAGCGCAGCTGATGATGGCGCGTTCGTCGACACCGAGAACGTCTTGCTCTACAACGTGGGTAGCGGCGCGCTCCGACCGCTGATGACGCGCTCGGTGACGTTCGAACGTGGCTACGAGATGCCACCACCGCCGCCCGACAGCCGACTGGCCGATGGTGCTGCCCTGCACTACCAGCGCTACTGCGAGGCGCGCGGCGACGCGTTCGAGTTCTGGAGACCGGGAAGGCAGATGGCCTCATTTACGGGGGTCCCGGTGGACTCGATCCACGACAAGCCTGGGCCGGTGTGGAAGGCCATCCGGGATTTCGCGGCAGTGCCTACCGAAACTTCCTGCACCCCAGCCCAATTCGTCCTCAAGCTCCAATTAACAGACACAAGGAAGGACAGACCCGCGACCTCCTTGGTCGACATCGTCAAGCCGACACTGGACGGCATCATCAGTGCGTACCACAGCCTCGAGGGCTCCGATGGAGTTGTTGAGGCTCAGCGGCTTGAAGAGGCAGGGCTGGGATCCAGGGAGACGCTGCGAAAGCAACTTCTCGATCGACGATGGGCCGCACTGGGTGCGACACGAGTCGTGCGTCCTTCGACGGCAGCGGAACGAGTCCGGTGGTACCCCGCCGACGACTTCTGCGCCGCCGCCCACATCACTCTCGATGCCGACAGTTGTGTGGCAGACGGCCACCATGCCCGGTGGCGAATGTCGGCAGAGTTGGCGGAGGCCCTCCCCGCGCGTGAGGGCTGACACCCACGGCCCGCACAGCGACGGCGGAGCCATGCCCGGTGATCGGTATGGCGCTGTTCCTTCATTCAGGCTGTCTCGGGCGAGTTCGCGAAAGCCTCGTGGAACACAGCGAGCACCGCATGCCATGCGCGCGGAGTGTGCCTCGGGTGATGACCGACGCCGGGCACGGTGGCCGTGGTGTGAGCGGTCCCCACGGCGGGCGACCCGTCAGGATTCGACGGTCGGGCCCAGAACGCATGCTTGGCTCCGCCGTAGACATTGACGCGCCAGTCGACTCCGGCGTCCTGCAGTGCACGGCCAAACGTGAGGAGCTGCTCAGGAGTGCAGATCGGATCTTCTGAGCCGGTACACAGCAGGACGGCACCGGTCACTTGGGCCCAGTCCTGCGCGCTGATGTCCTGCAGGCCGGGATGCACGACAGCTACCGCCTGGAACGGAACCCCGGCACGGGCGAGTTCGAGCACGATCCTTCCGCCGGCGCCGTAGCCGAGGGCCGCGAGCCGATCAGGGTCGACGCCGGGCACCTCGAGAAGGACATCAAGTGCGGCGCGGCCGATAGCCTGCATCCGTTCGGCATCGGCCAACAGGGGCATGACCCGCGCCAGCATCGCTTCCGGCCTACCGAAGAACAACTGACCACCGTGATAGTCCATCGCCAACGCGGCGTAACCGTGCGCGGCCAGATCGTCGGCGCGACGCCGTTGGTAGTCGTCGAGCCCGATGCCGTCGTGCCCGATGAGCACGGCCGGCCAAGGCCCGTCGCCACGCGGCAACGCCAGGTGGGCGACCATCGTCAGGCCATCGACGTCGTAGGTGATTTCACGCGTTGTTGCACCCATCAGCCCACGCTATCGAGCGGCTCCCGGCCGGGCAGCGCTCGGTCGCCAGACGACGCCGACACCTGAAGACGTGATCGCCCGGGAGAGGCGCTTTCAGCCGTAGCGCAACCAGACTGGATGCCGCGGCTACTTCATGCGCACGGCCTTCCCTCATGCGGCGACGCTGCCGCCCCCGTCGACACGCAGGATCTGTCCGGTGATGTAGCCGGCGTCCTCGTGGAGCAACGAGCAGATCACGTGGGCGATCTCGGCCGGACTGCCCAGTCGGCGCATCGGTATGGTGCGCAACAGATCCGCTTCTGCCGCCGACCCGACCGGGCTGCGTGCCCGATACATCTCCGTCTCTGTCGGCCCCGGCGCCACCGCGTTCACCGTGATGTTCGACTGCGCCAACTCACCCGCCCAGATTCGAGTAGCCGCCTCCAGCGCAGCCTTGGCGCCCGCATACGGCGTGCGCCGCGCAGTGCCCTGCGTCACCAGGCTGGTCACGTTGACGATGCGACCCCACTTGCCGGCCAACATGCTCGGCAGTGCGGCCTGCGTGACCTGGACCGCCACCCGCACGTTCATGTCATACGTAACCGCGAGGTCACCTAGGTCGATCGCACCAAGCGCGCCCCAGCGGACGTAGCCGAAGTTGTTGACCACCGCATCGATGCGTCCCTTGGCCACGACCGACTCGAGCGCGGCCGCGGTCGCCGCCACGTCGGAGAAGTCCACGGCGACGAACTCGCCGGGGAAGTCGTCGGGCACGGTCCTTGCGAGACCGATCGGAACGTTGCCGGACCGCGCGACACGATCCGCCACCGCCCGCCCAATTCCCTTGGACGACCCCGTGATCAACACGCGCCGTTCAGTCATGTCTCGGCCCACCTTTCGACGATTCCGGCCGCCGTCTCCACCATCGACCGGCAAGACGTCCGGTGAACGTGACGTTTCCCAGGGTCTGGCCCGTGGTCAGGACCGGCAGCCAGCCATCTGCGCGGGTCGCGCTGCGCTGCACCGCTTTACGGATGGCGACGACCCTCAACCCCTGGGGCAGCCGAAGGCCGAGATCCATGAGAACCTCCCGTCAGCCCTGAAATCCTGATGCCGCACGTACTTATATTCATCTTGGCCGCAGGACGCTCTTGCCGCCGCCTTCGTTCTGCCGAAAAACCCTCGAATTCGGACACCACAAGTCGAGAGGCCGCGCTTGAATTCATTTGTGGCCCTTGATGAATTTGTTTGACGGGGCTGTCAAGTGGCAACGCGGGAGGCGTCGTCAGCAAGTACAGTCACACGGGCCAGGCGCGATCTTCGCGCGATGGCTTCGTTGCGTCGGGGGTGGGGAAATTGGGCATGAAACCGGATTTTGAGAACGTTCAGGCTCACTACGACCTGTCCGATGACTTTTTCCGGCTCTTCCTCGATCCGACGCAAACCTATAGCTGTGCCTACTTCGAACGCGACGACATGACTTTGGAGCAGGCCCAGATCGCCAAGATCGACCTGGCTCTGGGCAAGTTGGGCCTGCAGCCTGGCATGACGCTGCTCGATGTCGGTTGCGGCTGGGGCGCCACGTTGCGGCGTGCCGTGGAGAATTACGACGTGAACGTCGTCGGACTGACCCTGAGCAGGAACCAGGCCGTCGCCGTCGACAGGTTGTTCCGAACGATGGACAGCACCCGCAGCCGACGGGTGTTCCTGGCGGGTTGGGAGGAGTTCAGCGAACCGGTCGATCGAATCGTGTCGATCGGTGCCTTCGAACACTTCGGCAAAGCGCGCTACGACGACTTCTTCACCATGGCCTATTCCGCGCTGCCCGCCGATGGGGTGATGCTGCTGCACACCATCGTCAGGGCCAGCGTCGAAGAGGTCCAGCAGCGAGGGCTGAAGCTACCGGCGAAACTGCTGAAGTTCATCCTGTTCATCATGGATGAGATCTTTCCCGGCGGAGAGCTGCCGTTGGTCGCCCAAGTCCAGCAGCACGCAGTCAAAGCCGGGTTCAAGGTGGCCCGCGTACACCCGTTGCGGCCGCACTACGCCCGAACGCTCGACATCTGGGCGGCGACGCTGCAGAGCAATCGGGAGCAGGCCATCGCGATTCAGTCCGAAGAGGTCTATCAGCGCTACATGAAGTACCTCACCGGGTGTGCCGACCTGTTCCGTGACGGTTACACCGACGTATGCCAGTTCACCTTGGCGAAGGGCGGCTGACCGAACCTGGATTCGCAGCGCGCCGGCGGACACCTTGCGTGGGTCTTCGGCGTGGCCGCCGGCTGGCCTGAAGAGCGGGCAGCGCGGGCCAACCCGCTGGACGACTAGCACGATAATAACGGAAACGTTAATTTGCTGCGCGAACCAACTGTTCCACCCTACGGTGGTCATGGACGCGGCGACTCATGTGCCGGCCGGACAGGAGTGCACGCGTGGTTCCGAATATCAAGAGTGCTCTGCGCCTGGCCGGCATGCGTCCGGTTCCCCGTTGGCCGGCTCGGACCCACCAGGATCTGCGGGGAAAGCGGATACTCGTGACCGGCGCGTCCACGGGCATCGGCGCCGTTGCTGCGGAGAAGCTGGCTGCCGAAGGCGCCACCGTCATCGTGCTCGCGCGGCGGAAGGATCTCCTCGCCGAAATCGTCGGCCGAATCACGGCGCACGGGGGCACCGCCTCTGCGGTCGCGGCCGACCTGTCCGACCTGGACCAGGCCGACACGGTAGTCGAACGTGTCGGCCCCGTCGACGTACTGGTCAACAACGCGGCCAGGTCGATCCGAAGGCCCCTTTCCGAATCGCTTGAACGCTGGCACGACATCGAGCGGGTGATGGCGTTGAACTACTACGCGCCGCTGAGGCTCATCCGCGGGTTCGCGCCCGGAATGATCGAACGCGGCGACGGTCACATCATCAACGTCGCCACCTGGCGCGTACTCCCCGAATCGTCACCGATGTTCGCCGCCTACAACGCTTCCAAGGCGGCGTTGAGCGCGGTCAGTCGCGTCATCGAGACCGAGTGGGGCAAAGCGGGCGGTCCACCACCATCTATTACCCCTTGGTGGCGACGCCGATGATCGCTCCCACGCGCGCCTACGACGGCCTCGCCGCTCTCACCGCCGACGAGGCCGCCGACTGGATGGTGACTGCAGTGAAGACCCGACCGATCCGCATCGCACCCCGAAAGGCCCTCGCGCTGCGGGCGCTGGACGTCGTTGCGCCCCGGGCCCTCAACAACATTCTGGAACGCGAGACCAACCGGATGAACGCACGGACGCCCGCATCTCAGCCCACGTCGATCACCACCGTCTAGGAGAGCCACCGTCCCGATGATGTAGTCCGCATTCGGCGCGATGATCGCTGCCCCACTCCTGTTGATCGGGTGCCTGTTTCCCTTGCCCGACGCCGGAGCAGCGACGTATCCCAGCAGAGCCGTCACGATGACGGCTGGAGCCAACCCAGGCAGTGGGTTTGATCTCACCATCCGTTCGGTCGTCGACGCCCTGCAACAGGAGCACATCGTGAATGTGCCACTGCCAGTGCAGAATCGACCCGGCGGAAGCGGTGCCGACTTTCTGGCCACGATGGTGGAGCAATACCGCGGCGCTGACGACCAGATCGCCGTCACGTCCCTGTCGATGATGGTGAATCAGTTGAGCGGCATGTCTAGATACGGGTATCACGACGTCACCATGCTGGCTCGTCTGATGACCGAGTACTACATCGTCGTCGCCCGTTCGGACTCTCCGTTCGACGACCTCGGCGACGTCATGTCGGCGATCAAGTCCGACCCGGCCGGCGTGGCGGTCGGGGCGGCCAACGACGACAAGGCCCCGTTCGACCTGCTCGTGTCGGCGGCCGGAGGCGACCCGTCCACCGTGCGGTATGTCACCCAGGAAGGTGGTGGTGACCAGAGTGCGGCGCTTCGCAACGGCGACATCGCCGTGGCGATCGGTGGTGTGAGCGAGTTCGTCGACCAGGTGACGTCGGGAGAGCTCGCGGCGATGGGCGTGTTGTCGGAAAATCGATTGCCCGATCTCGACGTCCCCACCGCCAGAGAACAGGGATTCGACGTCACCCTGTCCAATTGGCGCGGACTCTACGGACCCCGGGACATGCCGCCGTACGCCGTGCAGTACTGGCAGACAGCACTGACCCGGATGGTGGAGTCGTCCGCTTGGCGGCAGACCGCGGAGCGCAGCCGATTCACGACGACCTTCATGGTCGGTGACGAGCTTCAGACCTTTCTGGCCGAGACGCAGGAGGACGTCCGGACGGCGGTCGAATCCGCAGCGCGCCGGTGACCGGAAGCGGCGGAACCTCGCCGTCGGCCAAGGCTGCGGCCACGGCGGTCGCGGGTCACCGTGCCGAAAACCTCGTTCTCGGTGCAGGATTGACCACCGCCGCGTTCTTCTGCGTCGCGATGGTGGGCGTGCTGGCGAAAGTTTCCGGTCAGTACACGTCCACGGGTGTGTTGCTGCTCTTCCAGAACGCGATCGGCCTTCTCTACGTCATCCCGGTTGCGCTGCGCGGTGGGTGGTCGTCGGTGAGGACCGGCAGGTTCGGTCTGCACGTCCTGCGGGCGGTGATGGGCACCGCGTGTTGGTACGCATTGTTCTTTGCGATCACCCAGGTGCCCCTGGCCAACGCGACGCTGCTGACCTACAGCGCACCCCTGTGGATGCCGTTCATCGCCTGGGCCGTGACCAGGCAGCCGGTCGCGCGAGCGACGTGGATCGGCGCAGGTATCGGCTTCGTCGGGGTGGCGCTGGTGCTGCGACCCCAAGGCCACGGCTTCGGCCTCGGTGAGTTGGCTGCACTGTCGGGTGCTGCGTTCCTTGCCGTCGCCATGATGTCGGTCCGGTGGCTCGGATCGACCGAGCCGATGATCAGGATCCTCTTCTACTACTTCCTGCTGTCCACCGCACTGTCGATTCCCATCGCCGCGTTCGACTGGCGACCTATCCCGATCACGTTGTGGCCGTGGTTGTTGGCGCTCGGCCTGGCACAGCTGGCGTCGCAAGTCCTCATCGTCGTGGCCTACCGCTATGCCTCTGCCGAGAAGGTCGGACCGTTCATCTACTCGGTCATCGTGTTCACCGCGCTCATCGACTGGATCGTCTGGCAGCACCGGCCGACGCTTCTGGCCTGCCTCGGGATGTCGCTCGTGGTCGGCGGAGGGTTGGTCGCAGTGCGAGCCGGACACCCATCCCGATGACGACCGACAAGTAGCCGGTCAGCGCGGTTTCGAGCCGCATTTCCTTACCTGCGGGATAGGAAACCTTTGCCTTCCTGGCGTCGAAGTCTGGCTCGTCGGCGATTACGGACGACGCGCGGTTTGCGGAGTATTTCTTCCATCAACTCCACCCCCGCAACGCACCACTGTGACCCGAGAGGACCCGACATGACCACCTCGAACACCCGCAACGTTTCCCGCTTCAAGTACGCCGCGACCCTCGTCGGCGCACTGGCCTTCCTCGCCCTCGCGCCAGCCACCGCCCATGCGACCGACAACCAGCCGACGCCGGGCGGCGGGGCGGGCTGCACCTACACCGACAAGGACGGGTATCCGATCCCGATCGACGACGGTCAGTCGGTCATCGTCGACGGCAAGACGGTCACCTGCAAGGGCGGGACCATCACCACCGCGTCGACGCCGAAGAAGAACATCGGCGATGTCCGAGCTCCGGTGACCAAAGTCGGCAAACTGCCGGTGTTCAGCCTTCAGCCCTGAGCACCGCTCCCCATCGTCGGCCCGCCCCCCCGCCCCCGGGGGGGGGCCCCCCCCCGACCCGCGTTCACACGCTGGATGCGCGGGGTGTCGTCGGGTCCGGCTGATCAGTTGGGGGCTGTCGGGCTCATGGAACCGATGTAGTAGGTCTCCTGCCCGGTCGGGTAGCCACCACCGTCGGTGGCGATGTGGACGTGGTCGAAGTGGTTGGCGGTCTCGTTGCCGTAGTCGGCCGTCCAGCTGGGCGCGCCGATCCCGGGATAGAAGCCCTGGCGCCAGATGACGTGAATGACGCCCCACCGCTTCGCATTCGCCAGCGCGAGGCCCGCGATCTGGTTGCCGAGTTCGATGCCCTCGTCCGAGTTGTGGTTCGGGATCATCACGTCGATGGCCAAGCCGTTCGGATGCCACCTGAGCGCGTCTTGTCGGGCGCCGCCGATCGTGGTGATCTCCGGAAACATCACGCTGATGGCGCGGGCCACCCAGATCGTGTGAATCTGCAGGCCCTGCTCGGGTGCGATGCCGACCGGCAACGCGAAGCCCGCCGCCTGATTGGCGACCGGCGCGCTCGCGGCGATCAGATCCGGGGCGGCCGGGCTGGCAGGTTGCCCCGTGCTCGCTGGCGGAGCCGGGGGCAGCGCCGCCGGTGTCTGACCACCCGTCGACGGCTCGTAGAGCAGTGCTGCGGACACCGCGACCGACGCGACCACGGCCAGGAGTCGGCCCCGGCCGTTGGCGAGCAGATCCTTGCGCACGCAGGGCAGGATACGTTCGTGGCCGATCCGCCGCAGCAAACCGGTCGGCACGTCAGGCAATCGTGACCTCGAGCCACGCGCGTAGTCCTACTCATCCTGCCGTGAGCGGTCACGCGGCATGCTGGTGTCATGCCGTTTGCCTCGTCAGTGCCCGACGCCCGCTCGGTCGCCCAGAACACCAAGCCCGGCCGCGACCGCGCGGTCGACGTCGCCCGGCTGACAGCCCTTGTCGTGGTGATGTTCGGTCACTGCGCCCTGCTGCTCGCCACGATCGACTCGGGCGGGCTGTGGATCGGAAACCTGCTCGGCGAGAAGCCCGCGCTGACGCCTGTCACGTGGCTCGTGCAGGTGATGCCGTTGTTCTTCCTGGCAGGCGGCGCCGCGGGCACCTACAGCTGGCGGGACGGGACGCAGTGGGGAACCTGGTTGGTCGCCAGGGCGCAGCGGCTCTTTCGCCCGGTGTACCCCTATCTCGCATTCTGGGCACTGGTCCTCGTCGTGGCTTCGGTGATCCTCGGAGCGGACGCGGCGGTGGGACTCGGAAGGGAGTGCGTCGCACTGCTTTGGTTCCTCGGTCTCTACATCGTCACGCTGGCGTTCGTCCCGGCACTGACCAGAATGCAGAGGGCGCGGACACCGACATTGGTGATCGCCTCGCTGCTGGTGCTGGCGGCAGCGGTCGACACTGTTCGAATCGCCACCGATGAACTGATGTCGGGATTGCCCAACTTCGTGATCGTGTGGTTGATCCCGGTGGTCCTCGGCGTCGCCTATGCCCGCAGGTTGATCAGGATGCCGGTTGCCGTGGCGGTCGCAGTCGGCGCGTTCGCCGCGCAGGTCCTGTTGGTGATCCTCGGCCCGTACGAGGTCGCGCTTGTGGTCACCGGGATCGAACGCATGTCCAACGTGACACCACCCACGCTTCTCCTTGCGCTGCAATGCCTCTGGATGTCGTGCGCCTTCATCGCCGTCGCGGGGCCGCTGCGGCGTTGGGCACAGCGACCGCGGGTGTGGCAGATCGTTGCGGTCGGCAACGGGGGAGCGATGACCCTCTACCTGTGGCACATCCCCGCGATCGCGATCGCCACCTTCGCCCTGCACGCCTTCGGCCTCGACGCCTACGACGTCGACGCACCCGCGTTCTGGGGTCGACTTGCGCTGCGGGCCGTCGTGTTCGCGGTCGTCATGGCGGCGACATTCCTGCTGCTGTCGCCGCTGGAACATCGTCGGATCCCATGGTGGGACGCCTCGCTCAACGCCATCGGGTGGCGCTCGACCGCGGCGGGGGTGTTGATATGCGTCGCGGGGATTCTTCTCGTCATGCTCGCCAAGAACGGCCTCGGCGACACCACCGGTTACGCACTGTTCGGATGCTTCGTTGCCGCTGCGTTCGCCTCGCGAGCGTGCGCTGGTGGTCACGACCGCGTCGCAGATCGGTAACTGATCGAAAGTCCGTAGTACGGCAGCACATCCGCGGCCTTATGCTCCGCACTAATCGTCGCCACAACCGACGCGGCGAGATCGACAAGGGCGGAACCCGGCGAGTGCGAACAGTGATGGGCCTGTCGAAGACGTCGACCAGCATCGGATGGGTTCTGGTCGATGGAGCAGACGCCGCCGCGTTCCCCCTCGACCACGATGCCTTCGACCTCACCGATGCGAGCGCCGCAGCGCCCGCCGCGACGGCCCGCCGGGTCCGCGAGATCGCCATCGCCAGCGGCTTCACCGTCGACTCGGTCCATGTGACATCCAGCGGGAACGTCACCTCCCTGCGGAATGCCCTGACCGAGTGCGGGTTCGACGATGTGGTCAGCGTGCCGTTGTCGGAGGCGACCCGGTCCTGGGGGAGGGACACCGGCTATGCCAACGCCATGGAGAAGACCGCGATCTGCGTGCTCGGCCGCGACTCCGCAGCCCTGACGATGATCGAAACCCGCAGTGGCGCCACGCAATCCGCGACATCCACCGTGACCGCTGACCTCCGCACCTTCACCTCGTGGCTCAACTTCGCGCTCGGCGCCGAGGATCCGCGGCCAGACGTGTTGTACCTGATCGGATCCAGAGCAAAACTCGACGAGGTCGCCGGAGCACTCGACAAGGCTCTCGACGTCCCGGTCGTCGCGACCCCGGAAGCCCAGATCGCGCTGGCGCGCGGTGCCGCGTCGTCCAGCGGGAAGCCGCTGCTGCCTGCCTGCGCCGAAGGCGGTGCATTCGCAGTCCACACCAGGGCGCTGGCGGTCATGGGAGCGGTGGCCGTGGTCTCCGTCTTCACGCTGTCCGCCGCGGGCAGCCCGATCACCCTGGCCGAGAGCAACGCTCATCAGGCCGCCGTGCCGCCCACACCCGAGGTCGACACCCGGCCGGCCAGCGGCGCACCCGTCGTGCCCATGGTGTCGCCCGCACCTCCGGCAGCAATCCCACCAGTGCCCGAGGAGCCGGCTGCGCCTGTCGCCGCCGCGCCGCAACCGGTTGCGCCGGAGGTCTTTTCAGCTACTGCACCGGTACCGTCCGCTGGGCCGCCGCCGGTGGAGCATCTGCCCGACCCGATGCCCGTCGAGCACCTGCCCGGTCCGCCCGTCGCCCCAGGTCCTGTCGCTCCGGAGACACCGGCGCCGGACCCGCTGCTCGGCGCGGTGCCGTGACCTAGAAGCGGCTGACTGCGAATGTGGCCGCGTCGCCGACCATTCCGTTGACCGGGTAGAGGGCGTGTGCGAACGACGGTTGCCCGCCCGGTGTGCCGTCGCAGATGGTGTCCCCCTGCGCGCACAACTCTGTCGTCTTCGCGGCGTAGGCCGGTCCGACGGTTATCGCCGGCGCGCCGTAGCGGCTCGTCCAGGCGTCCGACGGTTTACCGAACAGGACGACGGCGGCGACATGATCGGCCACATCGCGGGGGAGCGGCGCGGGTACGGCCGCGGCAGGCACACCCGGGGGCACCTCGGCCGAGGTGACGAAACCGGCCACCGCTGCGCCCTGCGAGTAGCCGCCGAGGACGATCCGGGTGTCGGGGCAGTTCGCGGCCGTCGACTGCACGTGTGAGCCCGCGTCCCTGACCCCGTCGATGACGGTCTGGGCGAACGCCGTCGTGTTGGCGAAATCGCCACTGGCCGCATAGTTGACGGGATACGCCGAAACCGATTTGCCTGCGGCCTGCGCACGAACCGCATCGACGAACGACTGGCCGACGCCTCCGACTCCTGGCGGCTCACCGGTCCCGCGAGCGAACACCACCTCGACGTCCGGACACGGCTCGGCCGCCGCCGACGGCAACGGCGTCGCGATGAGCGCTCCCGTCACCGCCGCGACCGCGACACCCACAATGCTGACCCTCATCGTCCCTCCCTCATTCGTTGGCTGGTCTGTACCCCCACAGCGCCGGTTATACCCGGACGGTCGTGGTGCCGCTGTTCGCTCCTGGCGGAGACGGCAGGCAACTGCGAGCACTCCGAAGGCGGCTCGATGCAAAGAGCGAGAAGGCTCCGAGCCGCGTCGACGCCCCGGTACGCTAACCGTCGAAGCCGGTTCCACAGCGGAGGGACGAACATGAAGTTGATGGCAGTACTCGCATTGGCCTGCGGATTCATCGCCGCACCGATGTTGACGGCGGGAACTGCCTCCGCGGACCGGGGGACGTGCGACGGCGTCGATTGTGTCCCGTTCGTCAGGCGCGACATCGCGCCCACGGACTTCTGCCAGTTCAAGTCGCGCTATCCGTTCGGCATCGACGCGTCCGGCAACACCTACGTCTGCGCCGCGCGCAACCAGTGGGTGCCGGTGGCTCCCCTCGTCGGCGTTCGCACCATGCGGGCGCCGTGCGACGAACAGGTGCCCGGCACAGCCCAGACGCCCGCGGGTCAGTTGCTCAACTGCCAGGGGCAGGCCTGGAGCGCCTACAACGACGTGCTGTATTACAAGTGACGCGTGATCCCGGTCAGCCGCCGTTGGTGACCGGGTTCGACGACAGCGTGATGATCTGACCGTTCTTCCAGACACACCAGCGCCCGCCCCAGCCGTTGGTCCACACCACCGGTTCGCCGAGCCAGAAGTCCGCGGGCTTGCGCGGCGCCCAGGACGGGACCGGATCGCCGACGGCCGCCCACGGCGGGTTGGGCGCAGGCGGCGGATCGGCGCTGGCCACGCCGACGCCGAACACGCCGCAAACCAGGCCGCAGACGAGCGCCGCGGCGGCGACCGCCCTTCTGCCGATCATGTCCAGTCCCACACCGTCGGATCGTTGGGCGGATAGTTCATGCAGACGTCGGTGGCGTGCGCGGCGACGCCCTTGTTGTTGAAGAACAGCTTCGCCCAGTTGCCCCACCGAGTGGCCATCTGCTCGTAATACACGTTGGTCGCGGTGTCCTCCGAGTACTGCCGCCTGCCCGCATAGTCGAGCGAGAAGAACCAGTAGATGCGGTCACGAGCGCCGTCCTGCACATCCACCGGCCTGTTGTGGTAATCGATCATGTACCGCTCGTAATAGATCGGGTCGGTGTCGCGCGTTGCGGCCATGTACTGGTCGACCGTGCACGTGGTCTTCAATATCCGATTGGGGATCGGATAGTCGTCGGTCGCGTCAGCGGATGCGTTGGCAGGAACCGCCAACGCGACCACGCTCATCGCGGCCACCGCGAAGCTTGTCTTACCCAGCATTTCTGCCTCCTTCTACTGCTCCGCCGGCAACGGCGGTCCTGCCGGTGTGGCCGGTGCGTTCACCTCGGGCGACCCCGCCACCTGCTGAAGCAACGCCACCTTTTCCGGGCAGTATGTCCGGTATGCGGCGCCGAGGAACTGCCAGGTCTGCTCGGTGGACACATTCTTGTTCAACTGCGGCTTGACGAACTTGGCGGACGCGAAGGCATCCTTGTCGAGGCCGTTGTTCAGCCGCTTGCACGCGATCTTGCCGATCCAGGCGTTGTAGTCCTTCTCGCCGTAGATGCCGTAGATGTGCAACTCGTTGTAGAAGTCGGTATCGGGATCGGCGCCGGCCGGTGCTGCGATCGCGAGCGCGGGCGCCACCACAGCGACGGCCGCCAAGGCCGTCGATACGAGCCGTTTCATCATCATAATCACCTACTATATGGGACGTATTGGGCCCGTTGGATTTTCGTCACCGGGCTGACGGCCGGGCACCGCGCCGACAGCTTCGGTCTTGGGCTCGGGCCACGGTTCGGGAAGCGGGCGTTGGCGCACCCGTTGCGGCCACCAGAACCAGCGGCCGAGCAGGGCCGCGATCGACGGCGTCATGAACGACCGGATGACCAGCGTGTCGAACAGCAGGCCGAGGCCGATGGTCGTGCCCACCTGACCGACCACCCGTAGATCGCTCACCACCATCGACATCATCGTGAACGCGAACACCAGGCCCGCTGAGGTGACCACCGAACCGGTTCCGCCCATCGCCCGGATTATCCCCGTGTTGATGCCTGCGT
Source organism: Actinomycetes bacterium (assembly GCA_023415515.1). GTDB lineage: Bacteria > Actinomycetota > Actinomycetes > Mycobacteriales > Mycobacteriaceae > Mycobacterium. The sequence goes on along the minus strand of JAEZKH010000107.1, from coordinate 35,192 downwards.
GGATCTCCTCCTTGAACCGCGACACGAGCAGCAGGTTGTAGTCCGAACCGACCGCGAGCAGCACGATGACCGACATCGCGATGATCATCCAGTGAAGGTGCAGGCCGAGGATGTACTGCCAGATCAGCACGGAAAGGCCGAACGACGTGCCCAGCGACAGCACCACGGTTCCGACGATCACTGCCGCCGCGACCACCGATCGGGTCAGCAGCAACATGATGATGAAGATCAGACACAGCGACGCGATGCCAGCGATCAACAGGTCGAAGTTCGAGCCGTGCTGCATGTCCTTGTACGTCGACGCCGTACCGGCCAGATAGATCTTCGATCCTTCCAGCGGCGTGCCCTTGATCGCCTCGAACGCCGCTTCTTTGATCTTGTCGATGTGCGCGATGCCCTCCGGCGTGGCCGGATCGCCCTCATGCGAAATGATGAACCGGATCGCCTTGCCGTCGGGGGAGACGAACATCTTGAGGCCGCGCATGAAGTCGGGATTGGTGAAGACCTCGGGCGGCAAGTAGAAGGAGTCGTCGTTCTTCGACGCGTCGAACGCCTGACCCATGGCGGTCGAGTTCTCCTGCAGGGCAGCCATTTGGTCCTGCATGCCCTTCTGACTCTGATACATCGTCAGCATCATCGTCTTCATCGTCCGCATCGTCGAGATCATCTCCGGCATCAACGCGGTCAACTGTGGCAGCAGCGAGTCCAGATGCTCGAGTTCGGGCACCAGCTGCTGAACGTCGTCGGTCAGCACGTCGATGCCGTCGAGGGTGTCGAAGATGGCCCGGATCGCATGGCACACCGGGATGTTGTAGCAGTGCGGCTCCCAGTACAGATAATTGCGAAGGGGGCGCAGCCAATCGTCGAAATCGGCGATGTTGTCCCGCACTTCGGCGATATCGACCGCCATGTTCTTGGTCTTCTCGACCATGTTGTGGGTGGTGTCCGACATCTCCTTGGTCAGCGCCTGCATCTTCTCCATCGTCGCGATGGTCTTGTCCATCTCGGCGGCCTGGGTCAGCATGTCGGCCATCCGGGCCTGCATGTAGTCCTGGTTCATCTGCTGTGTGGTGCCCTGCATGCTGATCTGGAACGGGATCGAGGTGTGCTCGATCGGTGTCCCCAGCGGACGGGTGATGGTCTGAACTCGGCCGATCCCCGGAATATGAAAGACGCTCTTGGCGATTCGGTCGACGACGAGCATGTCGGCAGAGTTGCGGACGTCGTGATCGGTCTCCACCAACAGCAGCTCGGGGTTCATCCGTGCCTGCGGGAAATGCCGGTCGGCGGCCGCGTACCCGAGGTTCGCCGGAATGTCGTCGGGCAGGAACTCGCGGTCGTTGTAACTGGGAACGTAGCCGGGCAGCGCGAGCAGGCCGACGAGCGCGAGTGCGATGGCCGACACCAGGATGGGGCCGGGCCAGCGAACCACGGCGGCGCCGATCTTGCGCCATCCGCGGGTTCGCAGTTCGCGCTTGGGATCGAAGAACCCGAACCGACTGCAGATGGTGAGCAGGGCCGGCGCCATCGTCAGCGCGGCGAACGTCGCGACGAGCAGTCCGACGGCCAACGGCACACCCAAAGTCTGGAAGTACGGCAGCCGGGTGAAGTGCAGGCAGAAGGTGGCGCCCGCAATCGTCAACCCGGAGCCGAGGATCACGTGCGCCGTGCCGTGATACATGGTGTAGAACGCCGTTTCACGGTCCTCGCCGGCTTGCCTCGCCTCCTGGTAGCGACCAACGAGGAAGATCGCGTAGTCCGTGCCTGCCGCGATCGCCAGCGTGGTGAGCAGGTTCACCGCGAACGTTGAGAGCCCGATCAGCTCGTAGTAGCCGAGGGTGGAGACGATCCCACGAGCCGCGGCCAACTCGATGAACATCATGACGAGCACGAGCAGCACCGTCGAGATCGACCGGTAGACGAACAGCAGCATCACGAAGATCACCGCGATGGTGATCATGGTGATCAGCTGGACGCTCTTGTCGCCGGCGTGGTGCTGGTCGTTCGTCAGCGCCGCGGGCCCGGTCACGTAGGCCTTGATCCCCGGCGGCGGCGCGCTGTTCGCAACGATGTCGCGGACGGCGGCGACCGACTCGTTGGCGATCCTCTCGCCCTGGTTGCCGCGGAGGTAGAGCTGGACGTATGCGGCCTTGCCGTCGGCGCTCTGTGACCCGGCCGCGGTGAGCGGGTCGCCCCAGAAGTCCTGAATGTGTTCGACGTGTAGCTTGTCGGCCTCGAGCTTGTCGATCAGACCGTCGTAATACTTGTGGGCGTCCTCGCCGAGGGGTTGTTCGCCTTCCAGGACGATCATCGCCGAACTGTTGGAGTCGAACTCCTGAAACGTCTTGCCGACCTGCTGCATCGCCTGCATCGATGGGGCGTCGTTGGGTGCCAGCGACACCGATTGCGCCTCGCCGACCTTCTCCAGCTGCGGAGCGATCACGTTGGCGAGGACCGTCAGCGCCAGCCAGCCGATCAGTATCGGCACCGAGAAGAGCCGGATGAACCGGGGGATCATCGGGTGCGCGCCGACGTGGGTATTGCTCATGCGGTGACCTCGCAGGCTCGGTTCCCGCATTCTGCGCTGTTGATTCGCTCGCAAGCTTCGCTCATGCGGACTTGACCAGGCAGAAGGTCTGGGCATTGAGACCGTCGGTGGTCTTCTCGTCCTTCACCACGCCGTCGACCGTGATACGGCAGCTGATGCTGTCACCGTCACCCTGGGCGACGATGTTCGCACTCGCCGCCGGGGCGGTGGTCGTCAACGTCAGCGACCAGGGCAGCGGCACATTTTCCGCTTTCTGCGGCTGGGCGTCGAGGTCCAGGTAGTTGATCGTGGCCGTGGCCCCCGGCTCGCCGAAGATCTCGTAGCGCACCTGTTTGGGATTGAACGGTTCGGGATCGTTGACCAGGCCCGCGCCGGGCCGGGTGAGCTCTGTTTTACCGAAAACGCCGCGAAGCCGGTCGACCATGAAGACCCCGAGCAGGACCACCGCCACGATGAGGAGGGGCACCCAGAAGCGCCGCAGCACCCTCAGCACCGCATCCCTCGCCACCCATACGCGGAGGCGACGCCCGCCCGAACCATCCGATGTCTCCTATGAGAAAACTGGCCTCCGCTTAACTTAGCCCATATAACTTCTGTCGGCGCAATGGGCTGACCAAATGTTTTGCCGCGTTTCGCCGACCTGGCGAATTCGCCCGAACGGCGCCGCGTCGGCCGTAATCTGCGCAGAGGCCGGGAGAATGGCCGGGCGAGGCAACCATGCCCTTCAAACACGAACAATCGCGGCAGGACGCTCCGCCGGTTGGCGCTCGCGGGAGGGGTGGCCACGTTGCTGTGCGGGCTTGTGGGCGCACCGCCCGCCGCGGCCTTCTCGAGCGTCCCGGTCGAGCAACTCAGCGTGACGTCCGCGTCGATGGGGCGCGACATCGCGCGCACCATCGGTTCGGCACCCGTCGCCGTCGACACGACTATGACAAGCGTTCGCGCAGTTGGCGTTTGAGCACCTTGCCGTAGCTGTTCTTGGGCAGCTCGTCGATGAACTCGTATCGCTTGGGCCGCTTGAAGCGGGCGATGCGGTCGAGCAGGTGCGCGTCGAGGTCGGCAGGCTCGACCTCGCCGACGATGAACGCGACAACGATCTCGCCCCACTCGTCGTCGCGGGCGCCGACCACGCCCGCCTCCGCCACGCCCGGATGTTCGAGCAGCGCCTCTTCGACTTCACGCGGGTAGATGTTGCTTCCGCCGCTGATCACCACGTCCTTCGACCGGTCGCGCAAGGTCAGGTAACCGCGTTCGTCGAACGAACCGAGATCCCCGGTGTGCAGCCATCCGTCCTGCAGGGTGGCGGCGGTCGCCTCGGGGTTCCTCCAGTATCCCGACATCACCACGTCGCCGCGGCAGACGATCTCGCCGATCTCACCGATGGCGGCGCGGCTGCCGTCGTCGCGCAGAACTGCGACGTCGACACCCGAACGGGCGTAGCCCACCGAGCCGAGCACAGCGTCATCGGCCCACCCGTCTCCATCGAAGTGGTCGTGCCTGCGCAGGCCGGTGATGGTCATCGGCGCCTCTCCCTGGCCATATAGCTGGACGAAGACGGCACCGAAAGCGGCCATCGCCTTCTTCAAGCTCTCGACGTACATCGGGCCGCCGCCGTAGACCACGGTCTTCAGATGCCGGGGGCGCGGCCGTCCTGTCTGCACGAGCCTCGCGACCATCGTCGGGGCGAGGAAGGCGCTGCAGCCCGTGTGATGTTCGCACAGGTCCAGGAATTCCTGCGGGTCGAAGGATCCCGAGACGGGTATCACCTGCCGGGCTCCGCGCAGCACGTACGGCGGGACGTAGAGGCCTGATCCGTGCGACATCGGCGCACCGTGCACCAGGCTGCAGTCCTCGTCGGGTGAATCGAAGTCGGCGAGATGCGACACCGTCATCGCCATCAGGTTGCGGTGCGAGAGCATCGCTCCCTTGGACCTACCGGTCGTTCCACTGGTGTAGAACAACCATGCCAGTGCAGCGGGATCGGTGGTCGGTGCACGCGCGGGTTCGGCCGCCAACCGTGCCGCATACGCGTCGTCACCGATGATCTCGAGCCGCGCGCCGGTGACAGCCGCGAGTTCTGCGCCGACCGTCTCCGAGGTGAAAACCACTGCAGCGCAGGAGTCTTCGATGATCTGCTGCATCTCGCGCGGATGGAGTTTGTAGTTGATCGGCAGGTACACGCACTCGGCGGCCCACACGCCGAACATCAACTCGATGACCTCGGGTCGGTTCTCGGTTGCGACGGCGACCCGCGCCCCTGGCCCCAACGCGCGAAGCGACCCGGCCAGTCGCAGCGCTCTCTCGCGCAGATGGGCCCACGTGTGTAGTTGGCGCTCACCGAGATACACCGCACCGCGGTCGCCGAATCGTGCCGCGGCCTGGTCGAGCAGGCCGAACAGATTCAACGGGCGACCCACTCGGAGTTCAGTGCGAAATCCGACAGGTACTTGGTGGAACTCCAACCGCCGTCGACGACGATCGTCTGCCCGTTGATGAACTCGGCGCCGTCGGAGCACAGAAACGCCACCGTGCTTGCGATGTCGTTCACCTCACCGAGGCGTGGGTAGGGTGTCATCGCCGTGTTGATCTTCTTGAACCTGTCGTCCTCGAGTCGCTGCGCGACCATCGGGGTGAGCGTCACACCCGGCGCCACGGCGTTGCACCGGATTCCCTGCGGTCCGTACTGACACGCGATGTGCATGGTCAGCGAGGTCAAGCCGCCCTTCGCCGCGGAATAAGCCCCGCCACGGAGGCCGCCGACGACTGCGAATGTCGACGTGATGTTGACGATTCCCGAACCCGGCCCCATATGGGGTATCACATCGCGCGCCAATCGGAACGGCGCGCGCAGCATGAGCCCGAGAAAGTAGTCGAGCGACTCGTCGTCGGTCTCGTGCAGTGGTTTCGGGCTGCCGACGCCGGCATTGTTGACCAGGAAGTCGACGCGGCCCCACCTCCTTACGGCGAGGTCGACGATCCGCGCGGGCGCGTCATCGGCGGTGAGGTCCACAGCTATGGTCGCCACCCGGTCGGGGTCGCCGATCGCCTTCTCCAGGTCGGCAAGCCTGGCCTCGTCGCGGCCCGCGCCGACGACGGCCATGCCCATCTCGGCGAGTTTCGTTGCACAGCCGAACCCGATACCGCTGCTCGCACCTGTCACGATCGCTGTCTGCATGTCACTCCGCTCTCACCAGTTCGGCCCGGATCTGATGCTTGAGTACCTTGCCTGCGTCGTTACGGGGCAGGCTCTCGGCGATGACGACTTGTTCGGGCACTTTGAATTTCGCGACGCCCGAGCCGGTCAGGAAGGCACGAAGGCTCTCCACGTCGGGGCCGGGGGAGGTCGTCGGGACGATGACCGCGCAGGCCCGCTCACCGGTTCTGGCGTCGGGTAGGCCGACGATGGCCACCTCGGCGATGTCGGGGTGGCCGCCCAGGATGTCCTCGATCTCCTTCGGTGCGATGTTCTCGCCGCTGCGGATGATGATGTCCTTGGCGCGGCCCGTCACCACCAGATACTCGTCATCCACCCAATGCGCGAGATCGCCTGTGCGGAAATAGCCTTCGTCGTCGAAAGCCCCGCGCTCGTCTTCTGGATCGCGGTAGCCGACCAGCATCTGGGGGCCGCGGGCACAGATTTCGCCGGACCCGGGCGGCGCGGAATCGTGGGCGGCCAGTTTCACCGACGCGATACCCGGCCTGCCGTCGGTGTCGGCGGCGTGGTCGGCGTCGGTCGGGGAACCGACCGTGGTGACGGGAACCTCGGTCGACCCGTAAACCCGTGTCACCACCGCGCGGTCGAAATAGGCGCTCGCACGCCGGATCAGCGCGGGCGGCACCGACGCGCCGCCGCAGATGAACACCTTCAGATCGGGCAACCGGGTGTCGGCGCGTTCGGCGGCGGCGAGCAGACCCTCCAGAAACGGGGTGGCACCGGCCATGTGCGTGCAGCGTTGTTCGACCATCAACGCCACCGCTTCGTCGGGATCCCACCGATCCATCAGCACCGCGGTGGTACCGAGAAGCAGCGGACATTCGAACGCGTAGATCGAGCCGCCGATATGCGCGATGGGCGAGGGCACCAAGAACGTGTCGCCGGGGTCGATGAGCCAGTGGTCGCGCAGCTGGCATATCAAGGCATGAATGGAGTCATGGCTGTGCAGAACACCTTTCGCCCGGCCGGTGGTCCCCGACGTGTAGAGGATCATCCGGACAGCCGCGGAGTCGACGCTGGGAAAGTCGACGTCGGCCTGCTGGTCGAGCAGGTCGGGGTATGCGGTGTCACCGCCCGGATCGCCGCGAACCACCACGACTTCGGGGGGTGACTCCATCCCTCGGGCGACCCGAGCGAGCATCGAGGGGTAGTCCTGGTCACGGAATTCCCTCGGGACGAAGATCATCCGGGTACCTGCGTCGGCGAGGATGAACGCCAACTCCCGCTCCCGCAACGACGGCAGGATCGGGTTGACGGCGATACCCGACATCGTCGCAGCCAGGTAGACCACGGCGGCCTCGTGCCAGTTCGGCAGCATGAACGAGACCACGCTGCCGGTCGGTATCCGCGACAGCAGTGCCTGGGCCAGAACGCGCGCCTGTCGGTACAGCGATTCGCAGTCCAGTCGGGTGTCCCCGTCGATCAGCACCACCCGCCGAGGAGTGAGCCTCGCGGCGTCGGTCAAGGAGTCGGCCAGCGTCGGCACGGCGCTATCCTCTGACCCGCCGCATGGTCATCGAGTGCCGGAAGCGCGACGCCGGGTGTGTGTTGACGGTGACCTGGGCGATCTCGCCGTCGGATGTGATGTAGGTGCGCTGCACCTCGAGCGCGGGCGAACCGGGTTCTGTCGCCAGTTCGCGGGCCAGATCCGCCGCGATCAGCACAGCGGCGATCTGTTGGTTCACCTCGGCGATGCTCACCCCGAACAGATCCTCGATCAACGGGAAGATCGGTCCGGTGTGACGCTGCAGCAGCCTGCCGGTCGCAGCGAAAGCCCTGTTGATGAAGTATTCCGTTCGGCAGAGCGGGAAGTCGGCTCCTTCGGCGCGTCGGTAGCCGCGCACGGCGAGCCACTCCTCGCCGCTGCTCAGTCCGGTCCGCGCGGCCACATCCTCGTCGAGGACGACCATGTTCATGGACTCGATCGCGAACCGGGCCTCGGTTGCGAACGCCACCAGGTCGTTGATCGACATGACGTCGTAGGAGTCCGAGGCGGTCCTGGGCACCACGAGCGTCCCCGTTCGCGGCCGCGATGACACCAGGTTGTCTTCGCGGAGCCGCCGCAGTGCCTCGCGCACGGTGTATCGGCTGACCGAGAACCGTTCGCACAGTTCGTGTTCGGTGGGCAACTGGGAGCCGACCGGGTACACGCCGTCGACGATGTCCTTCCGTAGCGCCCGCGCCACCTGGATGTATCGGTGGTCTGCAGAAGACGTCTCGCTCACCGCCGTCGACCTCTCAGGCGCCACGCCGCAGCGCGACCACGCTGCCGTCGCCGTCGGCCGACACGTACAGCGACCCGTCGGGTCCCGCGGCGATTCCGGCGAACGGTCCCTGCGGGCCGGAGAACGGCGGCATCCCCTTCAACGGCTTCGGCTCGACACCCGGCGGTGGGCCCACCGGCAGCCCCGCCGCGACCGTGGTCATCGCCGTGCTGCCGAGGTCGAACGAGACGACCTCCTTCGAGCCGGCGTCGACGACATAGAGCGACCCGTCGCGAACCAGGATGCCCTGAGGGGTGTCAAGGCCGTCGACCACGACGTCGGATCCGGAACCGGTGACCTTCACGACGCGGCCCGCCCCGGACTCGGCGACCAGCACGGTGTCACCGTCGAACGCCACGCCGATCGGGTGGTGAAGCCCGGCGGCCAGCGTTTCGACGCCGCCCGATCGAAGTGCGTGAACGCTGCCGGTGCCGAGTTCGGTGAACACGATTGACCCGCCCGGTCCGATCGCCACACCGTAGAGCTGGTCGAAGCCGCCTGCCAGATAATCGGTTTCGCCTGTCGCAGGTCGATAGCGGGCGACTTGTCCACCGGACGTCGTCACGACGAACTCCCCGTCACCCGCCGGGGCCAGGCCGCGTAGGAAACCCGGGTAGCCCGCAGAGAACAGCATGGCGACCGTCTGAAGGGACCCGTCGGAGGCGACGGTGTAGAGATAGGTGCCGTCGGCGACGTAGAGCTTGCCGTCGTCACCGACGGCCACATCGAGCGGCCAGTTGAGTCCGCCGGCCAGAACCGTTTTCGTCTCCCCGCCGTCGATCTCGGTGATCTCACCGGTGAAGTTCGAGACGAACAGCCTGCCGTCGAGTATCGCGAGGTTGTCCAGCCCCGGGTTCAGCTGGGCCAGCAGTGTCTGTTCTCCGCTGCGCGGGTCGATGCGTAGCACCTGGCCGGTGGCAACCTGGGTGGACACGATGTAGCCGTCGGCGTCGAACTTGACCGCGTCGGGCACTCCGAGGTCTGCAGCGACCCGTTGCGGCTCACCGCCATCGGGATGGATCCGCCAGATTTCGTTGGCGGTCATCAACGGGTAGTAGAGCAATCCGTCGGGACCGACCTCCATGGCGTTGGGCGACGGCAGATTCCCCAGAAGGATCCGCTGGGCACCGGTGTTCCTGTCCAACTCCATCAGGCGCCCGCCGTCGCGACACTCGTTGACGAACAAGCGGCCCTGGTGCACGGTGATGCCGTTCGCACACGGTAGGTCCTCGCGCAGCACGCGGCAGCGGCCGTCGACTCCGAGCACACTCACCCGGCCGTCCATCACCTCGGTGGCGTACAACTCGCCCTCGGGCGCAAACGCCACGTCGTCCGGCGCGATGATGTCGCCGCCCGTGGCGCTGATGGTCTCGAGTTCGCCGGTCTCGACGTCGAGTGCGCTGATCTGGCTGCCGGTCACCTGCGCGATGTAGAGGCGGCCGTCGGGGCCCACCCGCAATCCATTGGCGCCGAAGAGTCGACTCGGTGCGGTGAGACGCTCGAACCGCCAACCCTCTGCGACCGCCGGGACGGATGAGCGGTAGCGGGCGTCGGTCTGCGACGTGGTCATGGCTTGCAGACGTTATCAAGCATGAATAGTCCAGACAATAGTGGCACAAGGCAGATCGCCGACCCTTGACGACCGAATCAGTGCTGCGGAATAGTGTTCTGCAATATGCAGAGCACCGTATGTTGTCCGGACAAATACTGTTCATGAATGACCTCCTGAAACTCGACGGCCGCATTGTGGTCGTCTCGGGTGCCGGCGGCGGCGGGATCGGCACGACCGTCACCCGGATGGCCGCGCAAGCGGGTGCGACCGTCGTCGCGGTGAGCCGATCGCCGGAGAACTTGGCTGAGCATGTCGACCCGCTGCGGTCGGACGGACTGTCGGTGGTGACGGTGGCCGCCGACGCGTCGACCGACGAGGGAATCGCGACCGTCTTGAACCGGGTGCGGGAGACCGATGGCGATCTCTACGGTCTGGTGAACGTCGCGGGCGGCGCGGAGCCCGCGACCTGGATGCCGTCGACGCGGGTGACCCGCAGCGACTGGCGAGCGCTGTTCACCGCCAACCTCGAAACCGCGTTCTTCATGAGCCAGGCGGTGGCGGCGGAGATTCGCGGCAGCGGCAAGCCCGGATCGATCGTGTCGATCTCGTCGATCAGCGGGATGAACACCGCTCCTTTCCACATCGCCTACGGAACAGCCAAAGCGGCAGTCGTCGCGATGACCCGGACCATGGCCGCCGAACTCGCCCGGGACAACATCCGTGTCAACGCCGTGGCTCCCGGCGTCACCGAAACCGCCGCGTCGCGCACCTACACCGACGAAGATCCCGACCGTGACCGGCAGGCGATCGCGATGGGCAGGCGCGGCACGCCCGAGGAGCAGGCGGGCGCGATCCTGTTTCTGCTGTCCGACCTGTCCAGCTATGTCACCGGCCAGACGCTGCTCGTCGACGGAGGTCTCAACCTGCGCTGGACCCACCTCGGCGCCGACAACACCTCGCTGTTCTTGAAGGACGAATCCTTCAGGGCGGCAATTAAGGAGCTGTGATGACGGATATCGAAACCACAACGACCGACCGCGCAGGCGATGAGCTGTGCGAGCCGATGACCATCGGGGTAGAGGCCTACATCTGCGAGGACTATGCCCGCGCCGAACGAGACAAGCTGTGGCGCAAGGTTTGGCAGCAGGTCGGCCGGGTCGAGGAGATCCCGGAGGTGGGCTCCTATCTCACCCACGACATCCTCGACGACTCCGTCATCGTGGTGCGCACGGGTGTCGATGAGTTCGCAGCTCACCACAACGTGTGCATGCACCGCGGACGGCGGCTCATCGACACGCCCGACGGCGCCAGGAACGCGTGCGCCCGCGCACGCAAGTCCTTCGTATGCGGGTTCCACGGCTGGACATACGGTCTCGACGGTTCGTGTACCCACATCCGCGAGCAGGACGACTGGAAGGGCGCGCTGACACCGCAGAACACCCACCTCGCGCCGGTGCGGGTGGACACCTGGGGCGGATGGCTTTTCGTCAACATGGACCCCGACTGCGAACCACTGGCCGACTACCTCTTCCCGGCGGCCAAGGTCCTCGACCCGTTCGGGCTGGAGAACATGCGCTACAAGTGGCGCAAATGGCTGAAGTTCGACTGCAACTGGAAAGTCGCGATGGAGGCCTTCAACGAGACCTATCATGTGTTCACCACCCATCCCGAGTTGAACAAGTTCGGGGAGTTCAAGGGATGGGCCAAGGCGCAGGGCAAGCACAGCAACATCGGCTACGACGCCCCGAAGGACATGGAGGCCACGAAGTCAAAAATCCGCCTCGGAACGGGTGACGATCCTCGGATCTCCACGGCGGAGATGCAGATGTACACCTGGGAACAGACCAACGCGACCACCACCGAGACGCTGGTGAACGCGGCCAAACGCCTGGTCGACGAGCTGCCCGAGGGTACGCCGCCGGACAAGGTGCTCGAGCACTGGCTGGCGTCGGCGCGTCGCGACGACGAGGCACGCGGGGTCATCTGGCCGACCATCCCACCGGACATCCTCGGCGAGGCGGGCACCGCCTGGCAGCTCTTCCCGAACTTCCAGATCGGGCAGGGCCTGACCACGGCGCTGTGCTACAGCGCTCGGCCCGATCCGAGCTACGACCCGAACAAGTGCATCTTCGAGGTCGCGACGCTCGAGCTGTTCCCGGAAGGGCAGGAGCCGCGGACGGAGTGGGAATACACCCCGCAGGACAGCCCGAACTGGCTTTCGGTGCTGCCGCAGGACTTCTCGAACATGGCCGCGGTGCAGCTGGGGATGAAGTCGCTCGGCTTCAAAGGCACGAAGCCCAACCCGTATCGCGAGCGCAGCACCGTCAACCTGCACACCCAGCTGGCCAAGTACATGGGCACCGGCGAACCCCAGGAGTTGCGATGAGCGCTTGCGCGAAGAGCCGAGGAGTCGAGATGAGCGCTTGCGCGAAGAGCCGAGGGGTCTGCGACTGATGACACTGTTCGAGACCTGCGGGCCGACGCAGACGCCCGACGACATCGACATCGACGCCCTACGCGATAAGTATGCCGCCGAACGCGAAAAGCGGCTGCGGGTAGAAGGTTCGAAGCAGTATCTGGAGCTCAAGGACGACTTCGCCGGGTTCGCCGAGGTCGACCCGCACATGCCCGTGAGCCCGCGTGCGGCGATCTCCGAGGACATCGAGGTCGCCGTCCTCGGGGGAGGCATCGCAGGCCTCCTGGCAGGCGCCTACCTGAAGAAGGCCGGCGTCGACGATGTGCACGTCATCGAGATGGGCGGCGACTTCGGCGGGGTGTGGTACTGGAACCGGTTCCCGGGTATCCAGTGTGACAACGACGCCTACTGTTACGTCCCGCTGCTGGAGGAACTCGACTTCATCCCGTCGAAGAAGTTCGCCGACGGCGCCGAGATCCTCGACCACTGCCGACGTATCGGCAAGCATTTCGGACTCTACGACGGCGCCGTGTTCCATACCCAGGTGCGCACGGTGTGCTGGGACGAGCCGATCAAACGGTGGCGGTTGTCCACCAATCGCGGCGACGACATCCGGGCCCGGTTCGTCGTGATGACACAGGGCAACTTCAACCGACCGAAGCTCCCGAACATCCCCGGGATCAAGGACTTCACGGGCCACATGTTCCACTCCGCGCGGTGGGACTACGACTACACCGGAGGCGATGCGAACGGTGGGCTGCACAAGCTGGCCGACAAGCGGGTCGCGCTCATCGGCACCGGCGCGACCGGTGTTCAGTTGGTTCCGCACCTGGGGCGCGACGCCCACCATCTCTACGTGTTCCAGCGAACCCCGTCGTCCGTCGACGAACGCGGCAACAAGCCGACCGATCCGCAGTGGGCGGCGTCGTTGAAGCCGGGCTGGCAGGAGGAGCGCAAGCGCAACTTCCACCGCTGGACTCCGCTGGGCGGCGGTGTGGTGTTCGATGAGGCCGACCTGGTCTGCGACTTCTGGACCGAACTCGGGCGCAACCTGACGGCACGTATCGCCGCCAGCGAGGACCCGACATCGCTGACGCCCGAACAGATCGGAGCGATGCACGAAGAAGAGGACTACAAGGTCATGGAGCGGCTCCGGCGCCGAGTGGCCGAACTGGTCGAGGACCCCACGACGGCCGAAGCGCTCAAGCCCTTCTACCGGTTCATGTGTAAACGACCGTGCAGCAGCGACGAATACCTACCGACCTTCAACCGTTCCAACGTCACACTCGTCGACGTATCGGAATCCAAGGGCGTGCAACGCCTCACCGAAAAGGGTGTCGTCGCCAACGGCGTCGAGTACGAGGTCGACTGCGTCATCTTTGCCAGCGGATTCGAGATCTCGACAGAGATAAGCCGCCGATACGCGATCGACAGGATCGAGGGACGCGACGGCCTGTCGCTCTTCGACCACTGGGGTGACGGCTACAAGACATTGCACGGCATGACTTCTCGCGGATTCCCCAACCAGTTCTTCACCGGCTTCATCCAGGGCGCCGTCTCCGGGAACACGACCGCGATGTTCGAACAGCAGGCCAAGCACATCGCGTACATCGTCGCCGAGGCGGTGCGCCGGGGCGTGGTGACCGTCGAGCCGAGCCAGGACGGCCAGGACAGTTGGATCAGCACGATCCGCGAGCTTGCCACCGACGACGGCGGGTTCCTGGCTTCGTGCACGCCGGGCTACTACAACAACGAAGGCGGCGGCGGCGGCGAGGGCATCCGCTCGGCCCTCGGCGAGCCGTATTCGCCGGGCTTCTACGCCTTCGACGACCTGCTCGAGCAGTGGCGCGCCAACGGCGATCTGGATGGCCTCGAGCTCGGAACATGAATGACTGAGCTGAGATTCGACGATCGGGTCGCCGTGGTCACCGGCGGTGGCCGCGGGTTGGGCCGGGCCTATGCACTGTTACTGGCCGCCCGCGGGGCCAAGGTCGTGGTGAACGATCCAGGCGGCAGCCTCGCCGGCGACGGCACCGACGGGGGACCGGCACGGGAAGTCGTCGCCGAGATCGCCGCGACGGGCGGCACCGCCGTCGCATGCACCGCATCGGTTGCGACGGCCGATGGCGGCAAGGAGATCGTCGACGCCGCGCTCGAAGCCTTCGGCCGGTGTGACGTCCTCGTCCACAACGCAGGCATCGTGCGGCGAGGATCGCTGCGGGAACTCAGTCAGGAGGATTTCGACGCGGTCCTCGACGTCCATCTCCGCGGTGCATATCACGTGGTGCGGCAGGCCTTCCCGGTCATGTGCGATACCGGTTACGGGCGCATCGTGCTGACCTCATCCATCGGAGGCCTATACGGCAATCACGGTGTCGTCAACTACGCGGCGGCCAAGGCGGGCATCATCGGGCTGTCGAACGTCGCGGCGCTCGAAGGCGCTGCACACGGCGTCAAAAGCAACGTCATCGTTCCCGGCGCAGTGACGAGAATGGCTGCGGGACTTGATACCTCGGCCTACCCGCCGATGGAACCGGAGTTGGTTGCGCCTGCCGTCGGCTGGCTCGCCCACGAGTCGTGCTCGATTTCGGGAGAGATACTGGCCGCCATCGCCGGTCGGATCGCCAGGGTGGTGGTGGCCGAGACACCCGGCGTCTACCGCCCCGCCTGGACGATCGAGGACATCGGTGAGCACATCGACGAAATCCGCGACACCACGGAGCCGCTCATGTTCCCGGTCGTGCCCGACGCGCACGCCAGACACATCGAGTACAGCTTCACGCGCGCGACCGCGCAGGCGGGGAGCGCATCGGCTGGTGCCCATGGGTGACGGCCCTCTCGCGGGCATCCGCGTCGTCGACCTCACCGCAATGGTGATGGGGCCGTACTGCACCCAGATCATGGCTGACATGGGCGCCGACGTGATCAAAGTCGAGCCACCGGCGGGCGACAACACGCGGTTCATCTCCGTGGGACCTGCGCCCGGTATGAGCGGGGTCTACGTCAACGTCAACCGCGGCAAGCGCGCGGTGGTGCTCGACCTGCGCACCGACGAGGGCACCGAAGCACTTCGCGCCCTGATCGCGACAGCCGACGTGTTCATTCATTCGATGCGGTCGAAGGCGATCGCCAAGCTCGGCTTCGGCTACGACGACGTCGCAGCGCTCAACCCGTCGATCGTCTACACCAACTGCTACGGGTACGGGCGGCGCGGACCCAACCGCGACCTACCCGCCTACGACGACACCATCCAGGCCGAGTGCGGGATCCCCGCCGTGCAGGAACAGTTGACCGGCGAGGCGAACTACGTCGGCACCATCATGGCCGACAAGGTCGCGGGGCTGACCGCCCTCTACGCCACGACCATGGCGCTGTTCCACCGCGAGCGGACCGGGGAGGGCCAGGAGGTCGAGGTCAGCATGTTCGAGACGATGGCCTCGTTCATGCTCGTCGAACACGCCAACGGCGCGATGTTCGACCCGCCACTGGGCCCCGCGGTGTATCCGCGCACCGTGGCGCCCAACCGGCGGCCGTACCCCACGAAGGACGGCCAGATCGCCGCGCTGATCTACAACGACAAGCACTGGAACGCGTTCGTCGACGCCGTGCAGCCTGCGTGGGCGAGCGAGGCGTACGCCACGCTGGAGATGCGCGCCCACGACATCGACACCGTGTACGGCTTGGTCGCGCAGACGATGCTGGAGCGCACGACCGACGAGTGGTTGGCACTGTTCCGCGAGCTGGAGATCCCCGCCGCCCCGATCAACACGCCCGATGCGCTGTTCGACCATCCGCACCTGAACGCGGTGGGCCTGTTCGAAACGGTCGAGACGCCGCACGGGCCCGTGCGAATGCCCGGCGTGCCGACGTGGTTCTCGCGCACCCCGGGCCGGATCGCGGGACCCACCCGTGAACTCGGCGCCGACACCGAAGAAGTGCTGCGCGAGCTTGGACTCGCCGACGTCGAGCCCGCTCTGGGCTCGGGATAGGTAGGGCGGAGTGGACTTCGAGATGGGACGTGACGCCGCGGCACTGCGCGGCAAGCTACGCGAACTCGTCAAAACCCATGTGCCGGAAGGCTTCCTGGGCGCTTTCACCGACGACCCGGCCGACCTGGAAACCGCGCAGCGGTTCTGCCGGACGCTGGCCGAGGAAAACCTGCTGTGCCTCACGTGGCCCGAGGAGTTCGGCGGCGGTGGCGCATCGGTGTGGGAGCAGACCGTCGTCCGCGAAGAGATGTGGGCCCACCACGAACCGCGCGGCGCCCAGTACATGGGCGTCAACTGGGTCGGACCGATCATCATGCGCCACGGCACCGAAGAGCAGCAGCGCAAGCACCTGCCGCCCATTGCGCGCGGCGAAGTGATCTGGTGCCAGGGCTTTTCGGAGCCCGAAGCCGGTTCCGACCTGGCGTCGCTGCGGACCACCGCACGACCGGACGGTGACGGCTGGCTGGTCAGCGGGCAGAAGATCTGGACCTCTTACGCCACGATGGCGCAGTGGTGTTTCCTGCTCGCCCGCACACACAAGGGTGAGAAGAAACAGCAGGGCCTGACCATCTTCCTGGTGCCGATGGCCGATCCGGCGATCCAGGTCCGACCGCTTCGCACCATGTTGGGCCCCCACCACCTCAACGAGGTGTTCTTCGACGACCTGCGGGTGACCCGCGACGATGTACTCGGCGAGGTCGACAACGGGTGGTCGATCGTGGGTGACGTGATGTCGTTCGAACGCGTCGGCATCGCGAGATATGCGCGGTGCGAGCGACTGCTCGCCGCGGCGCCGTCGGTTCTCGGCGACCGCTGGGAGGATCTGCCCGCCGAGCTGCGGAGTCGTTGGATCCGGATGCTCACGCACTGCCGCAGGGCACGGCTACTGGCGTACCGCGTGGTATCGCTGCAGAGCAGCGGCCGGATCCAACCCGGCGACGCCGCCGCTTACCGCATCGCGGTGACGAAACTGGATCAGGACAGTGCCGAGGTCTTGATGGACATCGCCGCCGAGGTGTCACCGGACGATCCGGGCGGCCGATGGTTCCTCGGCGAAGTCGATGATCACTGGAGATACTCGCAGGCGTCCACGGTGTCGTCGGGAAGCATCGAGATGCAGCGCATCCTGTTGTCCCGCACGCTCTTGGCGGCGGCCAAATGAGCGAGATGATCCTCGATCTCAGCGACGACGCCAAAGAGTATGGCCGCCAGGCACTTCGGGCGTTCGAAGCGGCCGGTGGCGACCAGCTCGTCCAACAGGCCGAAGCCAAACCCGGCACGCGCGACGACCTGGTCGACCCTGTGCTCAGCGAACTCGGCGCCTGGGAACTCGATCCCCGCACCGACGCCGACGGGCTGGAAGCGGCGGCCGCACTGTCCCGCAGCGCGGGCTACTGGGCGCTGCCGTATCCGGTCGCCGAGCGGCTGGCCAAGCCGACCGACCTCGACACCGACGGACTGGTCGTGGTGGCGGCGAACCGCCCGTCGGCTTCCATCGGGGGAGTCGAGGCACGCTGGACCGCAGTGGGCTTGGACGGTACACGGAGTTCGGTCGCGGGCTACGGCGACATCGGACCCGCTTTCGTCACACCCCTCGAGCTCGCCGAAACGGATCGGAACGGGGCCGGCGATCTGGCGCTCGCGCTCGTGCTGCCGTGCTGGACCCTGCTCGTAATGCCCCACCGCGCGGTCGCGCTGACCATCTCCCACATCAGCCTGCGCAAGCAGTTCGGCCAGCCGCTCTCGGCGTTTCAGGGGGTGCAGTTCCAGCTGACCGATGCGGAAGTCGAACGTAGCGGTCTGGAGATCCTCGCCAAATACGCCCTGTGGAGCGCGGGGTCGGACACCCCCGCAGCGCTCGTCGACGCGCTCGCGCTGCGGATGGCAGCGCTGGAGGCGGCGGAGATCGTCTTCAGGGTCTGCCATCAATTGCACGGCGCCGTGGGATTCTGTGACGAGACGACCTTGTCGTGGCTGTCGCGGTACAGCCGGCCGCTGCGCAGGCTGCCGCTCGGGCTGTCCGCGACACGCGCCGAGTTGACAACGCGGGCAGGGCGATCCGGTCTTCCGGGGTTGTACGCATGACGACGGGTTTGGCGGAGTTTCGCGACGAGGTGCGCCACTGGTGCCGGGAGCACATCCCACCGGACTGGCGCACCGCCCAGACCGACGTCGGCGATGAGCAGTTCGTCCGGTTCCAGAAGTGGTGGTTCGCCGAGCTGCACGCCGCCGGTTTTGCCGTGCCGCACTGGCCCACGGAATGGGGCGGTGGCATGTCGGTCGCCCAGCAGGCGGTGCTGTATTCCGAGCTTGCCGCACACGACGCGCCGCGCCTGGTGCTCGCGTTCGTCGGCATCCATCACGCCGCGTCGACGCTGCTGGTTGCGGGCAGCGATGAGCAGCGCCGCAGACACCTGCCCGCCATCCTCGACGGTGAGATCTGGGTGCAGGGTTTCTCGGAGCCGGAGGCGGGTTCGGACCTCGCGAGCCTGCGAACCACGGCACGTCGTGACGGTGACGGGTATGTCGTGAACGGCCAGAAGCTGTGGGCCAGCGGAGCCATGCACGCCGATTGGTGCCTGCTGCTGGCCCGCACGGATCCGCGCGCCCCAAAGCGCAAGGGCATCTCCTACTTCCTCATGGACATGAAGAGTCCAGGGGTCGAGGTGCGCCCGATCCGTAACGCGGTCGGCGACTCGCACTTCTGCGAGATCTTCCTCAGCGATGTTCGGATACCGGCCGCCAACCTCGTCGGGCGGGAGAACTCGGGGTGGCAGGTGGCGCAGGCCACGCTTGGCGCCGAGCGCGGGATGACGATGCTCGAGCTGGCCGAGCGGCTCGGCAACGCCGGCTTCCGGTGGCTGGTGCAGTCGTGTCCGACGGATGATCCGATCGTCGCAGACCGGCTGGCGCGGTTCGAAATCGAGATCACCGGTCTGCGCGGGCTGTGCAGGCAGCTCGTGGAAAACGCCGATGCCGACCGCGCGGGTCCGGCCGACGCCTCGGTTGTGAAGCTGTTCTACAGCGAGCTGTTGCAGGCGATGACCGATTTCGGGGCCGAGGTCGGCGGTCTGCCCGCGCACACCGAACTGGTGAAGTCGGCCAGCAGCGGTTGGGAATCGGGTTCGTGGATGCTCGATTTCATCGGATCGTGGGAGTGGACGATCCCCGGCGGGTCGAGCGAGATCCAACGGACGATCATCGCCGAGCGCGGGCTGGGATTGCCGCGGGAGCCGATCCCCGAGCGGGACCTCGCGTCGCGAGGATCAGGCGAGGTCTGATGGCACCCGGCTTCGACGAGTTCCACGCCGAGCTCAGATCCGTCGCGGGTGGTCTGCTCGCCAAGGATCGTTCGATCGATTGGCAGACACTCATCGACGCCGGCTGGGTGGGCCTCGAGGTGGACGAGCGACTGGGCGGGGCAGGCGCCACCTTCGCCGAAGTCGCCGTCATCTGCCAGGAGATGGGGCGCGCAGCGAGCACGAACAACTACCTCGGCGGTGCGGTGCTCGCGGTGGGTGCGTTGAATGCGTTGCAGCCCAGCCAACCTCGCGACCGGCTGCTGGCCGACGTGGCGTCCGGCGCCACCAGGCTCGCCGTGGCGCTCGGATCCTCGGATTTCGTCCCGGACGCCGAGAGCGCCGACCGGATTCTGGTCGTCGACGACACGGTCGCCGTCGTCGATGCGACGGTGACCCCGCAACCCGTCCTCGACGAGACCCGCAGGCTGGCGGCAGTCTCTGCGGATGCGGTGGCCGAGGTCCTGTGCTTCGAGGGCGACGCCTCCGCAGCGGTGCGTCTGCTGCACAATCGTGCGGCGACCGCCGTGGCATGCGACAGCCTCGGCGTGTCGGAGGCGATGCTGACCGCGACGGTCGAATATGTGAAGGTCCGTCGCCAGTTCGGCCGTGCAATCGGTTCGTTTCAGGCCGTCAAGCACGCGTGCGCGGATATGTTCACCACGATTTCTGTTTCCCGCCAACTGGTTTCGGCTGCGGTCGTGGCCGTCGCCGAGGAGCGCCCCAACGCCGACATCGCGGTCGCGATGGCGAAGTCGCATGCCTGTGGCGCCGCGGTCGACATTGCGGGAAAGGCCATGCAGTTGCACGGCGGCATCGGATACACCTGGGAGAGCGGCATTCACGTCTACCTCAAACGCGCCGCGCTGAACCGTTCCCTGTTCGGGCCACCCGCAACTCACCGTCAAGAGCTTGCAAAACGCTACTCATAAAAGGAGTCCACCATGGGCGTGCCCGTATACAAACGGATCTTGGACCTCTTCGAGGCCGAGGGCGTCAACACGCTGTTCGGTATCCCTGACCCCAATTTCGTGCACATGTTCGCCGAAGCCGACGCGCGCGGCTGGTCGGTCGTCGCTCCGCATCATGAGCTGAGCGCAGGTTTCATGGCTGAGGCCGCCTCGCGCATGACGGGCAGGCCCGGGCTGTGCATCGGCACGCTCGGGCCCGGCGTCGCCAACATCGCGGGTGCGATGATGTGCGCCCTCGTCGAGAACTCGCCGGTGATCTTCCTCGGTGGCCAACGGGCCCGCATCACCGAGCGCCGGGTCCGCCGCGGCCGCATCCAGTTCGTCCGGCAGGAAGGGCTTTTCACGCCTTCGGTCAAATACAGCAGCTCGATCGAATACGCCGACCAGACCGACGAGATCATCCACGAGGCGATCCGGCGCTCGATGTCGGGCACGCCGGGCCCCAGCTACATCGAATATCCATCGCATGTGATCCTCGAAGAACTCGACGTCGCCGAGCCGCCACCGCCGCACCGATACCGTCTGGTCAACCAGGGCGCAGGCGCTCGCGAGGTCGCCGAGGCCGCAAAGCTGATCCGGGAGGCGAAGAATCCGATCCTGTTGGTGGGTCACGGCGTTCACACGTCACGGACCGGTGCCGAGGTCAAACAGCTCGCCGAGGTGATGGCGTGCCCGGTGATCCAGACCTCCGGGGGCACCTCGTTCATCCCGGGACTGCAGGACAGGACGTTTCCCTACCTGTTCTCCACGGCGGGCAACGCCGCTGTGGAGGAATCCGACCTGTGCGTCGCGCTGGGTACCGAACTCGGAGAGCCGATGCACTACGGGCGCACCCAGCACTGGGCGGCCAACGATGTGAACCGCAAATGGGTGTACGTCGAACAGGACCCCGCAGCCATCGGCGTCAACCGCACGTTCGATGTGTCGCTGGTAGGCGATCTGCGCGGCGTGGTGCCGCAACTCGTCGATGCCCTGCGCGACACCCCCCGCACGCCCACCGAGTCGCTGCAGATCCTTGTCGAGCAGGACAAGAAGGAACTCGCCGGGCTGGCCGACAGCGCGCCGACCGGGCGTTCCCCGATCCATCCCGCGCGCTATGTCGTGGAGGCCACCAAGGCGTTCAACGAGTTGGAGGACGGCATCATGGTCCGCGACGGCGGCGCCACCGTGATCTTCGGTTGGACCTATTCGCAGGCCAAACCCCGCGACGTGATCTGGAACCAGAACTTCGGTCACCTCGGCACCGGGCTGCCGTATGCCGTCGGCGCATCGGTCGCCGACGGCGGGAAGCGGCCCGTCATGCTGCTGACCAGCGACTCGGCATTCCTGTTCCACATCGCCGAACTGGAGACGGCCGCCAGGCAGAACCTGCCGTTGGTGTGTGTGGTTGGCGTCGATCACCAGTGGGGCCTCGAAGTCGGCGTGTACAAGCGCACCTTCCAACAGCCGTCGCCGCAACCCGGCGTGCACTGGAGCAAGGACGTCCGGATGGACAAGATCGGCGAGGGCTTCGGGTGCCATGGCGAATACGTCGAGAAGGAGGAGGAGATCGGACCGGCGATTGCGCGCGCGTACGCCAGCGGAAAGGTGGGTGTCGTGCACGTGTGCATCGACCCGAAGGCGAACTCCGAGGAGATGCCCAAATACGACCGATTCCGGACGTGGTATGCAGAAGGAACCCAGTAGCCTCCCGCACGCGAGGAGGACAGCTAGAAAGAGATGGCGATCATGCGTGAATACCTGAAGTTCTACATCGACGGCCGGTGGGTCGACCCCGTCGAGTCGAAGACGCTGGACGTCGACAACCCGACCACCGAGCAGGTGTCGGGCACGATCGCGATCGGCTCCGCGGCCGACGTCGACAAGGCGGTCAAGGCCGCGCGCAAGGCCTTCGCGACCTGGTCGGTCAGCAGCCGCGAGGAGCGGCTCGACCTGCTCGGTGCGATCGCCGCGGAATACCAGAAGCGCTCCGAGGACCTGGCCGCGGCGGTGCACGAGGAGATGGGTGCGCCGCCGTCGCTGGCGGCGGGCCCGCAGGTGATGATGGGGCTGGGCCATCTGATGGGCGCGATCGACACCCTGAAGAACTACGCCTTCGAGGAGCAACGCGGCTCCACGCTGATCCTCAAGGAGCCGATCGGCGTCTGTGGCCTGATCACGCCGTGGAACTGGCCGATCAACCAGATCGCGTGCAAGGTGTTCCCGGCGCTCGCGACCGGCTGCACCATGGTGCTCAAGCCGTCCGAGGTGGCGCCCTACTCCGGCCAGATCTTCACCGAGGTGATGGACGCGGCAGGGGTACCCGCAGGCGTCTACAACATGGTGTTCGGCGACGGCCCCGGTGTGGGTGCGGCGATCTCGAGCCATCCCGACATCGACCTGGTGTCGTTCACCGGATCGACTCGGGCCGGTGTCGACGTCGCCAAGAACGCGGCCGCCACGGTGAAGCGGGTGACCCAGGAACTCGGCGGCAAGAGCCCGAACATCGTCATCGACGACGAGAAGTTCGCCGAGAGCGTCAAAGCGGGGGTGACCACCATGATGGTGAACACCGGGCAGAGCTGTAATGCGCCGTCGCGCATGCTCGTTCCCCGCGAGCGCCTCGCCGAGGCCGCCGAGATCGCGCGCGGCGTCGCAGAATCGGTGGCGGTGGGTGATCCCGAGAACAAGCGGTCGATCGGACCCGTCGCATCGAAGGCCCAATTCGAGAAGGTCCAGGGCCTCATCAAGAAGGGCATCGAGGAGGGCGCGAAGGTGGCCGCGGGTGGCCCGGGACGTCCGGACGGGCTGGACACGGGCTACTACGTCAAACCGACCGTGTTCACCGACGTGACAAACGACATGACGATCGCCCGCGAGGAGATCTTCGGTCCGGTGCTGTGCATCCTCGGTTACGACGACCTCGACCAGGCCGTGGAAATCGCCAACGACACGGAATATGGTCTGGCTGGCTATGTTTCGGCCGCCGACCTCGAGTCGGCGCGGGCATTGGCGCGCCGGATCCGGGCCGGCCAGGTGGCCATCAACCACGCGTTCGACCTGAACACGCCGTTCGGCGGTTACAAGCGCAGCGGCAACGGTCGCGAATGGAGCGAGTTCGGCTTCGAGGAGTACCTGGAGATCAAGGGCACCCTGGGTTACGCACCCGAGAGCGCGTAGCGCGGAATTCCTGCGCTACGTCGCCTCGGCGGCGCGGCGCACCGCGTTGATGATGCCCTGATACCCGGTGCACCGGCAGAAGTTGCCGGACAGGCCTTCGCGGATCTCGTCGTCGGTCGGTTGCGGGTTGTCCCGCAGCAATGCGGTGATCGAAGTGACGAAACCCGGTGTGCAGAAACCGCATTGAAGGCCGTGGCACTCCCGCAGCGCGGACTGAACCGGTGACAGTTCGCCGTCCTCGCCGGCGATTCCCTCGACGGTGGTGACCTCTTGCCCGTCGACCTGTACAGCGAAGATCAGGCACGCCCGGACGGCCTGACCGTCGAGCAGGACGGTACAGGC
This sequence comes from Actinomycetes bacterium, assembly GCA_023415515.1. Taxonomy (GTDB): domain Bacteria; phylum Actinomycetota; class Actinomycetes; order Mycobacteriales; family Mycobacteriaceae; genus Mycobacterium. The sequence continues at coordinate 11,438 of JAEZKH010000107.1, read as the reverse complement.
GCCGCACGCACCGTGCTCGCAGCCGAGGTGGGTTCCGGTGAGACCGCACCTCTCCCGCAGGAAGTCGGCGAGCGTCAACCTCGGTTCGACGGTGTGTCGGTGTGGGCGCCCGTTGACGGTGACCTCGACCTCGAGCTCATGCATGGATCGCCTCCGTTTCCGACGTCTGGGCCTGGCGGAGCGCCGCGGTCCACGCGCGCGCCACCATCGCGGCACCGACGCGGGCGCGGAAGTCGGCCGAGCCAGAAAGGTCCGCGGGGATGTCAGAGAGCCCGCCTGTCGCGAGCCTGCCGACGTCATCGGCGGCGATCGCGTCCGCGACCTGGCCGACGACGGCGTCCTCGGCCGCGGTCCCGCGCAACGGTGTCGGTCCGAGCCCGAGCAACCCGATACCGCAGCGCGCCACCCGGTCGTCGTCATCGAGTCGCACCGCGACCGTAGCCCCGGCGATCGCGAAATCGCCGTGCCTGCGCGCGAACTCCTCGACCGCGAACCCGCAGCGGCCGCCCCAGACGGGGAATCGCACGGCTGTCAGGATCTCATCTGCGCGAAGCGACGTCTCCCACAGATCCGTGAAGAATTCCGCGGCGGGAATCTCCCGACGGCCACGCATCGATGTGGCCTCGATCGTCGCGTCGAGCGCGAGGGCGACCGCGGCGTACTCGGCTGCCGGGTCCGCATGTGCGATCGCCCCGCCGAGCGTGCCCCGTGTCCGGATCTGGAAGTGTCCGATATAGGGGGTCGCGAGGGTCAGCAGCGGAACCGATTCCGCCACCTCGTCGTCCATTCCGACGAAGGCGTGCGGAGTTGCGGCCGCGACCGAGAGTTCGTCACCGCGCAGGTCGATGTTGCGCAACTCGTCGATGCGGGAGATGTCGATCAGGTTGTCGAAATGAGTCAGCCGCATCGCGAGCATGGGCACCAGGCTCTGCCCGCCCGCGAGGATCTTCGCTTCGTCCCCGAACTCCGCGAGCATCTGCGCCGCCTCCGCCACGGTGCCTGGACGGTGGTAGCCGAACGGGGCGGCCTTCACGGCCTGCGCCGATCCGTCGGCGACATCGCCCCGAGGAGGCGGGTGAGGGTGGCCTGCAGTTCGTCGGCGAGGCCCGCCGCCGGATGTGCGCGCTTGCGCCTGCCGAGCAGGAAGCCGACCGTCAGCCCCGCCGCAACCGCCGCGAGAGCGGGTGAATAGCGTTTGACCATCGGCACCGCAACGACTTTGAGAAGATCGATCGAGTCGCCGCCTGCGTCGGCGGCGGCGGCCACGGACGGCGCGGCGGCTGCCGAGGACGACGAGCCGACGGGTGCGGCGCCGTCGATCAGATCGGCCTCGAGGTTTCTGGCGAACTGACCGATCAGATTCGCCGACACGTCTGCCAACACGCCGCGGCCGAACTGCGCGGCCTTGCCCGAGACGGTGAGGTCGGTGGTGATCGCCACGTGCGTGGCATCCCCTTCGCCCGTCAGCGCGGCGGTGACCAGTGCGGCGGCGCTCCCACTGCCTCTCGTCTCCTTGCCACTGGCCTTGATCACCACCCGCTTCGCGGTCTCGTCCTTCTCCTGAAAGCACGCTTCACCCTGGTACGACACCGTGATCGGGCCGACCTTGACCTTCACCGCGCCGGTGAACTCGTCGCCGTCAGCCGAAAGCAGTTGAGCGCCAGGGATACACGGTGCCACCCGTTCGACGTCGGTGAGCACCTGCCACGTCCGTGCGACGGGTACCGCCACCCGAAACTCGTTGATCAGCTCCACGGTCAGTGATCCTTTCCAGATGCGCCCGCTTCGACCTTGGCCTGTTCGATGAGATCGACGATGGCGGCCGGGCTGGCGGGCAGCCGGGTGACCGTGACCCCCAAGGGTGCGAGGGCGTCGTTGATCGCGTTGATGACCGCGGGCGTCGACCCGATCGCGCCGCCTTCACCGCAGCCCTTGTATCCGCCGACACCGGGGCCGGGAATCTCCACGTGCCCGAATTCGATCCCGGGCACCTCGGGGGCAGTCGGCAGCAGATAGTCGACGAACGTCGAGGACAGCGGATTGCCGTTGTCGTCGTAGACCATGTGCTCCAGCAGCGCGCCGCCGATGCCCTGTACCGTGCCGCCTGCGATCTGACCCTCGACGACGTTGGGATTGATCATCGGGCCGACATCCTCGCTGACGATGTAGCGGGTCAGCGTCACGTGTCCGGTCTGCACATCGACTTCGCACGTGCATGCGTGGGTTGCGTTGGCCCAGTGGATCATTGCCTGTGAGGTGAACCGGGCGGTGGCCTCCAGCGTCGCCGCCATACCCGGCGGCAGCTGGGCCGGCTCGTAGTACGACCGGTAGGCGAGATCGGCGAAGCTGACGCTCTTCGCGGGGTCGTCGCGAACTGTCGCCCTGGAGTGCGCCAGTTCGATGGCCGACTCGTCCACCCCGAGCCGGTGTGCGGCCATCGCGATGATCTGGTTGCGCAGGATCGCTCCCGCTTCGTTGACAGCGCCCGCGGTCATCGGGCCGCTGCGGCTGCCCTGTGTGCCTGCGCCGTACGGCGTCACCGCGGTGTCACCCTGGATCGTCGCGACGTCGTCGATGTCAGCTCCCAGCGCGTCGGCGGTCAACTGAACCACGGTCGTCTCGATGCTGTTCCCGGTCGATCCGCCGTTGACGTAGACATTGATCTTGCCCGTCGGCTCCATCCTGATCGTGGCGCCCTCGGTCGCCAGATGCCCCGTCGCAGCGCCGGTCGGCTCGATGTAGGCCGAGAAGCCCAGCCCGATGTAGCGTCCTTCGGCCAGCGCGTCGCGCTGCTGCTTCCGGAAGCCCTCGTGGTCGAGGATCTTCACGGCCTGTTCGAAGGTGTCCGCAGGCGCGACGTGCTCATAGGGCATGCCGTTGGGGTTGAAGTAGGGCATCTCGTCGCCACGCAGGATGTTACGGCGGCGAAGCTCGACGGGATCCATCCCCATCTTTCGTGCGGCGATGTCGAGAAGTATTTCGCGAGTGAGTGTTTCGTACTGCCACGGCCCGCGATAGGCGGCAAGCCCCGCGGTGTTGGAGAACACCGTCTTGTAATTGAAGCTGGCCTTCGGAACCCGGTACGGGCCGGGGAAGAACATGCCGATGGCCGCGGTGGTGAGCACGGGATAGGGCGTCGGATACGCCCCGATGTCCTGCACGAAGTCGATATCGGCGGCGAGGATGTTGCCCTCGCCGTCGAACGCCATCCGCACGTCGCCGTCGACATGGCGCGCCTGCCCGGCCGACATCAGGTTCTCGCGGCGATCCTCGATCCACTTCAATGCGCCGGGCACCTTGCGCGCGGCCAGCATGATGCACATGTCCTCGCGCATCGGGACGACCTTCTGGCCGAATCCGCCACCCGTGTCGCGCATGATGACCCGGACATTGTGCGCGGGGATGCCGAGCAGACGGGCGGCGAATGCCCGCAACTCGTGGGGCGTCTGCGTGGACGCCCACATCGTCAGCTCGCGCGAGGCGGCTTCCCACTCCGCGACGAGGCCGCGCGTCTCGATCGGTACCGGCGCATGGATCTGTTGATATACGTGTGCCGACGCGACATGAGGGGCAGTCGCGAAGGTCTCCTCGTCCGGCGGAGCCCCGCCCATGCCACCCGCGACATTGTCGGGATATGCGTCGTGCACCACGACGCCGGAATCGACCGCCTTGGTGAAGTCGGCAACGGCGGGCAACGGCTCGTAGTCGACGTCGACCAGATCGACTGCGTCCTCGGCGACATAGCGTGACTCGGCGACGACGAGTGCGACCGGATCGCCGACGAACTTCGCCTCGCCCTCGGCCAGCGGTGGACGGGGAGTGTCGGGGACGTCCCTGCCCGCAACCGCGTGCCAGGCCTCCACGACGTCGGGGTTCAGGTCCGCGGCGAGGAACACCGCCTGAACGCCCGGCAGGGCGAGCGCCGGACCCGTGTCGATGCTGTTGATGCGGGCCCGGGCAAAGGGGCTGCGAACGAAGCAGGCGTGCAGCATGCCGGCTCGCGTGACGTCGTCGACGAATGTTCCGTGTCCGGTGAGCAGGCGGGTGTCCTCGACACGGGGCACCCGTGCGCCCGCATACCTGGTCGCGACGGCTTGATCTGTTGAAGTCACGGCAAACGCTCCAATTCGTCGCTGTCGGCTGCTACGACGGCTCGCTAAGCACCCGCTCAGCGAGCGTACCGGATACGGGATTCTCCCTAATGAGCATATGACATTCTCGCGGCGCGGCCGGATACATTGCTCCAGTGGGCGGGTGGATGAGCAAGGCGGACCGCACGATCTGCGAGGACATCCCCGGCGCGCTCGACGACGTCCGCGCCTTCTACACCGATCTCGCCAACATCAAGCGGGTGCATCCGCTCGTCGTCGCCGTGCGGTCCGTCGAACGCAGCGACACGTCCGACGGCTATCGGCAGACCTACCGGGTGACCGATCGGATCCCGCTGGGACCGCTGCATCTGCGCGCGAGTTACATTGCCCGGCTGTATGTCCCGCGCACCGGCGATGTGCTGACCGAGGCGAGGCAGTTTCCGCGGGTCCGACTGACGGGACGAGTGTCTTTCGAGCGGGCGGGCGCAGCCACCCGGGTGACCGAACGAATCGCGATCGAGGCGCCCCGGCCGCTGGCGCCGATGACCGTGCGCAAGGCCGTCGAGGCACACACCGAGATGCTCGCCGCGATGCGGCGCCTGTTCGAGGGCGGCGCGAACCAGCGCGACTACGTGGGCCAGTAGCCGGTGCCGGTGAAGAACCCCGGCTGCCAACCCTGCTCACCGAGGCACAGCAGGGGACGACCGTCGGGCGCCTGGGCGGCGGCCTGGTCGCTGGGGCACGGCGAACCGATCTCCTGCACGCCGAAGATCTCGGGCGAGATCACCCAGAAGCCGGTGGTGACCGGCGGCCACTGGTTGGGGATCCAGTGGCACTGCAGCGGTTCGCCGCCGGGACCACGGCCGAAGGTGTTGATCTGGAAGTTGTCGCACGGTGCCGCCAGTCGGGCCTCGTAGTTCATGAACGGCACGTCCGAGTCGTAGCGGCCGGGCCTGTCGAAGTACAGGTTCTCCTCGTTGTCGGCCGCGGCGACCTGCGCACTTCCGACTGCAGCACACGTCAGTGCTGCGGCGATGACTGCTTCGCGAATCATTGTCCCCACCTTCCTCGCGAGGAGCCTATCTGTCGCGGCCTGGTCGGGTAAGGGTTTGGGTGCCCCGAGTCGGGGTAGATACGCCGTCATGGCACCAGGCGACGATGACAAGAGCGAAGAGGGCGTCGAAGAAGACGACAAGGTCGCAAGCTCGCGCGCCGGCAAGCACGGCGAGGACGGAAGCTACGTGGGCGAGACGTCCAACGACGACGCGATCGACGCAGGAGAGACCGGAGCCGAGGCTCGCAGTCAGGAAAACCGCTGACCCACCCTCCCTTTGGCATGCAGACGTGAGACTGTAGAGCCCTATGGATGGCTATGAGTACGTGTCCTACGAGGAATTCGGCCGCAGGTTCTTCGAAATCGCGGTGAGCGAGGAGCGCGTGGGTGACGCGATCGCCGCGATCGCGGGCGACGAATTCGAGATGGGGCCGATGGGTCAGGGGCCGGGAAAGATCGCCAAGGTCACCGCGAAGGTCCGCATCCAGGAACCGCGGGTCACGCGCCAGATCGACGAGTTGATCACGTTCGCCATCCGGATCCCGCTCGAGATCGACATGGTCATCGACCTCAAGATCGACAAGCCGAAGTTCATGGTGTTCGGCGAGATCTCGTTGTCGGCAGTCGCGCGGGCCGCCGAACCGCTTCTGCTGATACTCGATGTGCAAAAGCCCCGGCCGTCGGACGTCGCCATCCACGTCACGTCGAAGTCGCTGCGCGCCGAATTGCTGCGCATCGTCGCGGGCGTCGACGCGGAGATCCGGCGGTTCATCTGCCAACATGTGGCGGGCGAGATCGACAGCCCGGCTTCGGTCAAGGCCAAGGTCATCGACGTCGCCGAGCGCCTCGACGCCGCCTGGGACGGGGTATAGCGGCTACTTCTCCAGCGTGAACTGGACGACGTCGGTCTGCCGGTTGCGGAACAGCTGCGCGCACCCGGTCAGGTACTTCATGTAGCGCTGGTAGACCTCCTCGGATTGGATCGCGATCGCCTCGTCCTTGTGCGCCTCGAGCGCGGCGGCCCACAGATCGAGTGTGCGGGCGTAGTGCATCTGCAACGACTGCTCGCGGGCCACGGTGAAACCGGCCTCTGCGGCGCGCTCCTCGACCATCGGAACCGACGGCAGCCGTCCGCCCGGAAAGATCTCGGTCATGATGAACTTGATGAACCGGGCCAGCTCGAAGGTCAGCGGAATGCCCAGTTCCTTTGCGCGCGCAGGGTGTTCACCGACGATGGTGTGCAGCAACATGACCCCGTCGGGCGGCAGCACGTCGTAGGCCTTCGTGAAGAACGCCGGGTAGCGATCGTGGCCGAAGTGCTCGAAGGCACCGATCGAGACGATGCGGTCGACCGGCTCGTCGAACTGCTCCCATCCCTGCAGCAGCACCCGCTTGGAACCCGACCCGCCCAGCCCGTCGAACATCTTCTGCACGTGTGCAGCCTGGTTCGCCGACAACGTCAACCCCACCACGTTCACGCCGTAGATCTCCATGGCCCTGCGCATGGTGGCGCCCCACCCGCAGCCGACATCGAGCAGCGTCATGCCCGGCTCGAGGCCGAGCTTGCCCAGGGAGAGGTCGATCTTGGCGATCTGGGCTTCCTCGAGTGTCATGTCGTCGCGCTCGAAATAGGCGCAGCTGTAGGTCTGGGTCGGATCCAGGAAGAGCCGGAAGAACTCGTCGGACAGGTCGTAATGCGCCTGGACGTCCTCGAAATGCGGCTCCAGGCCCCCGCCCCCCTCAGGTGATTTCGGCATCGTCACAGCGTAGATGACGTGCCGGTTAGCCCATGGGGAAACGTTCCTCTACGATGCTGCAGGTGCGTAGACTTTCGCGGCCCGTTCGCCTCATCACCGTGTTCGCTGGAGTGGCCGTCACCGCGTCGCTGGCCGCGTCGCCTGCCCAGGCCGATCCCGGCACCGACGCGTTCCTGAACGCGGTCACGAGCGCGGGTCTCGGTGGCACCACCGATCCATCCAACCTGGTCGCGGTTGGCCAGTCGGTCTGCCCGATGCTTGCCGACCCGGGCCAGAACGCCGCCGACGTCGCGGCCAAGGTCGCCGACAGCACCGGCATGTCCCTCGGCGGCGCCAATATGTTCACCGGGCTGGCGATCTCGTTCCTGTGCCCGCGGGTGCTGGAATCGGTCGCGGGTGGCCAATCGCCGATCCCGCTCGGCCTTCTCGGTTTCTAACCGGGCAGCCTCGCCATCTCGGGGCGCTTGGGCGCCCTGCCGTCTCCGCTGGAGATTCCGCGAACGTGGTTGTACAGCCACGGGGCCAACATGTTTCTGGTCCACATCAGCTGTGAGTGCGCCCGGGAAACAAGCGTCGCGCCACCCGCGCTGGGGTCGGCGTAGGCCCATGCGTGGCTGCTGCCCGGCAGCGCGAGCGCCTCGGCGGCAGCGGCGGCGAACAGTATGTGCCCGCGGGTGGAACCGTGTATCCGATCGTCGCTCCACACCGCCGGCTGTGTCATCGACGGCGCGCTGTAGAGATCGACGAGCTTGAAGCCGTACCGCTTCGACGCCGACACGATGGCCGCGTTCGTCCGCAGCGCCCGCCCTGTCAAGAGTTTCCCGACCGGCACGATGCGCCCGAGATCGGGGAACGTGGTCGTCACGACCGTCGCACCGGACTTGGCGAGCCTTTCGTGCAGTTCTGCGAGATCGGCCAGCGCGCGGTCGAAAAAGCTTCCTGGCCTTGTGATGTCGTTCATGCCGATGCATACGCTGATCAAGTCCGGGCGCATCGCGAGAGCCCGCGGGAGCTGGTCGTCGAGCACATCGCTGATCCGACGCCCGCGGATCGCGAGGTTGGCGTACTGCAGGCCCGGCCGCAGCCCATCGAGCATCACCGCGAGCCGGTCGGCGAAACCGACGACGCCGTCGGAATCGTCTCCGTCCCATAACCCCTCGGTCTGGCTGTCACCGAGAGCCCCGTAACGGGTGTAGCCCTTCTCCATTCGCGTGACTCTAGCGGCGCAACGCCGACTCGACCTCGTAGCGGGCGAGTTCGCCCATCCATCAGCCCAGACCGAACCGCGTCAGGTTCAGGGGCCTGCCCACCACGCTGAGCTGATTGACGATGTCGTCGATACGCGTGCGCGGAACGTCGATGCGCCACTCCTGCAGGCTGCCGGACAGACACAGCTTGTCAGGCTCGATGCTGATGTCGGTCAACGTGAGTCCGTGTGGGAGTTCGGGCAGCTCGACCCGGTATCCGGGCGTACGCCGGGGGAGGCCGAGGCGTCGGCGGCCGACGACGATGCCACGCGGACGCAACCAGAGGGTCGACCCGTCGAGGTCGGCGTCGACCTCGATGTTGCCAAGCCGCGGCCGGCGCGCGAGCCGCAGCCGCGCGATTCCGTCCTCGCCGATGTCACCGGCGAGACGAGGTGCCACGAGGCGGAACAGGTCGTCGAGGGTGTCGGCGGGAAACTCGACTGTCAGGTCGACGGGAGAGGCGACCAGCACCGGCGGCGCGGCCGGACGGATGTGGACGTTGTGCAGAACCGCGGTTGCGCGGTCCAAACGGTTGTCGTCCCAACGGACATCGCGGGCGGCCAGCCGGACGTCACTCAGTTGGCCTGCCGCGAGACCGCGGACGTCCAGACGCGAGTCGAACTCGGTGACGGTGAGCGTGATCTCGCCCTCGTCGAGCCGGACCGTCATCTCGCGGCCCACCACGAGCCTGCGCAATGTGATGAACACCGTCCGATATGCGGCTGCCGCCCCGGTGTTCATCGGCGCGACGGCCGCCGTCGACCACAGCGACGCGAGCATGTCGAGCGGCCGGAACGGGTCCCAGCGGCGAAGCGGTCGCGTCATGTCACCGACCATCCTCGCATCCGCGCACGGCCACCCAACTGCGGCGTTCGCCTGTGCACGAGCGACTGCTAAGCAGCTGCGCAGAGAGGAGCGCCAACTCGCGGCCCGCGAGCAACTCGAGAAGTATCGCGAGCCCTTGATCGGTGCAGCGGTCGGGCTGCGACACCGCTACTGGAGCGAGATCAGCACCACTTTCGCCGGCGATGGGTTGCACGTCGGGGGCCGCAGCCAGATGGTGTGGCGCGAGGAACAAAGAGCCATCACAGAGCTGATGCGATCGAATCAGACATCAGAATCCCTTGCCACGATTGGCTTTGCGACCTCATCGACCTCTTGAAACAGGGACGCGGAACCGCAGCCGGCGAGGCCTCAGGGCGTGAAGCTGTTCAACAGCGCGCGCATCGACTTGGCGACCGCATGCCGGGTCTGCACGGGATCGGATGAGTTCGCGATCAGCATCGCGCCACGCGTCAGCGCCCCCAACAGCAGCCGGGTGGCGGTCTCCGGATCCTCGATGTCGACGGCGCCGTCCCGCGCGGCCTTCTTCAACGAATCCACGATCACCGCGTAGGCGTATTGCTCATCGAGTTCGGTGTAGCGGGCGAGGCCAAGGACCGCAGGGCCGTCGAGCACCAGGATCCGCTGCACATCGGGCTGCAGGACGCCGTCGAGAAACGCGTCGAAGCCCAGCGCCAACTCCTCGAGGCTTCCCTTTGCGCCCATCGCAGCCTCCGTCGCGGTAGCCATCAGCTCCGTATGTGCCTGCACGAACACCGCCTCGAAAAGCGCTGTCTTGGTGGGGAAGTGGTGATACAGAGCACCGGTCGTCAGCCGGGCCTCGCGCGCCAGGTCCTCGACGGACGTGCCGCGGAAACCGCTCTCGCCGAACAGCCTGCGTCCTGCCGCGACGAGCGCGGCGCGGGTTTGTGCGACCTGCTCTGCGCGGAGCGACGGCTCTGCGGCGTCGGGCATGGCTCTCGATTCGGCTGAAGTGGACCAGTTACACCCTATTGACATAGTGACATTATGTGAAATAGTACCCCTATGAGCATCGCGCCTCTCCATTCCACCCGCCCGGCCGAGGACGTACGCCGCGCACACGCCGCGACCAGGACTGCACTGCGGGCCGCCGCGGGCAGAACGGCGGATCTCCTGCGCAGCGTCACAACGCCGCAGGCCCGCGTCCCCGGCCTGGACTGGTCAGCGGCCGAGACCGCGGCGCACATGGTCGGTGAACTGCGCGATTACCGACAGGGGCTGATCAGGCACACCAACGGCTATCTCACCCACGCCGTTCCGACCCCTGAGACGCCGGCACGGATGGGTGCGATGGTCAATGCACGCCAACTCGCCGAGGTGACCGAGCGGGACACCGGCCGCCTCGCGGCGCTGCTCGAGCAGGCGGTGGCGGAATACCTGGCGGCAGCCGAAGCGGCCACAGACACGGCGGCGATACCGACCGCGAACGGCTTGGTGCTGAACCCGTCGACGATGACCAGTCTGTTGCTGGGTGAGCAGGTGATACACGGCCTCGACATCGCCAGGGCCGCAGGTGGCCGGTGGTCCATCTCCGCTCACGACGCCCTGAAAGTCATACCGGGCGCGCTGACCGTCGCGCCGCACTACCTCCGGCCGTCGGCGGCCGCCACGCACGTCAGCTTCGAACTGCGGATACGGGGCGCCAATCGGTATCGCCTCGCCGTCGACCGTGGCGTCGCCACCGTCACGGGCGCGACAGAGCGATCGGATTGTGTGATCACCGCCGACCCGGTCGCGTTCATGCTCGTCGGCTTCGGACGCATCTCGCAGTGGTCGCCGATACTGCGCGGGAAAATGCGGGCCGGAGGCAGAAAGCCGTGGTTGGCAATGAAGTTCGCGACGCTGATCTCCTGCCCGTGAACGGTGGCCCCGTACAGTGGGCGGGATGACATCGGTCGTTATCGTCGGCAGTGGCTTCACCGGCTTCGAGTGCGCCCGTCGCCTCTCCCGACAGCTGCGCAAGCGGAACGCGTTTGTCGACATCACGCTCATTTCACCGGTCGACTACATGCTCTACACACCGTTGCTGCCGGACGTGGCGGGCGGACTGGTCGACGCCCGCTTCGTCACCATCCCGCTGGCGAACACGCTGCGCGGCGTGCGCACCGTGCGCGGCCGCGTCGACGACGTCGACCTCGACGGACACACCCTGCGCTACACGGACCCCGAGCAACGCACCCGCAGCCTTTCGTGGGACCGCCTCGTGCTGACGCCAGGATCGGTCACCCGGTTGTTCGACATCCCCGGCCTTGCCGAATGCGCGCGGGGCCTCAAATCCACCGCCGAGGCGGTCTACCTGCGCGATCACCTACTCGAACAGCTCGAGCTGGCCAACATCGACGACGATGACCGCCGCATCCGTGCCCGACGCACGGTCGTCGTCGTCGGCGCCTCGTACTCCGGCACCGCAGCGAGATGAAGCTGC
>JAEZKH010000095.1 GCA_023415515.1 Actinomycetes bacterium | reverse complement strand
GGCGTCGTCGACGGCATCGCCGTCGTGCTCGCGTCGGTCGTGCTCGCGTACCTGACGTTCCGTTTCGTCGAGGAGCCGTTGCGCCAGGGCGGCAGCGCCGCGCCGGTGCCGTTGTCCGCGCGACGCCCGTCGGACCGGTTCGTCGCGGCGCTCGCAGGCGCGACCGTCGTGGCTGCCGTGGCGGTGGCGGCCATGTCGCTGGGCTGGACCGAGCATGTCAAGACGGTTCGCGCCAACGGCGGTGAGCTGCGCACCCTTTCCGCGACCGACTATCCGGGCGGGCGGGCGCTGATGAACGGTGTTCGGGTGGCCAAACTACCGACCCGACCGACCGCCCTGGAGGCCGACGTCGACTACCCCGCAACGACTTTCGACGGTTGCACCGCCGAGTTCCGGAGCACCCGACTCGTGCGGTGCGAGTACGGCGACAAACACGCCTCACGGGTGATCGCGCTCGCGGGCGGCTCACACTCCGAGCACTGGATCACCGCGCTGGATGCGCTCGGGCGACAGCACGGCTTCCGGGTCGTCACCTACCTGAAGATGAGCTGCCCGTTGACGACCGACCCCGTGGTCCGCGTCGCGGGATCCCACGAGGCGTACCCGGAATGCCCCGTATGGGTGCGCGAGACGATGCAGGCCCTGATCGCCGAACACCCCGACTACGTGTTCACGACCACCACACGGCCGGTGGCCGACGGGCCCGGCGACATGGTGCCCGGGGGCTACCTCGGGATCTGGGATGAGTTGCAGGCCAACGGGATCGCGATGCTCGGCATGCGCGACACGCCGTGGATGTACCGAAGCGGCACGCTGTTCTCGCCCGTCGAGTGTCTCGCCGACGGCGGCGACGCCGAGCAGTGCGGTATGCCTCGCCGCGAGGCGCTCGCCGACCGCAATCCGACGCTCGACTACGCCGACCGCTATCCGATGATGTCGGTGCTCGATCTCAGCGATTCCGTGTGCGGCGTCGACGTCTGCCGGGCCGTCGAGGGCAACGTGCTGGACTACCACGACTCCAACCACCTGTCGACGATGTACGTGCGCACGCTGATCGACGCGCTGTCGAGGCAGTTGTCGGCAGCCACCAGGTGGTGGTGAGTCAGCCCGGTCGCCAGCGCGCGACGGCGGCCGCGGCGTCCGACGCGGTGGGCAGCTGATCGTCGGCCCAGCCGACATAGCCGTCGGGACGCACGAGAACCGCGGCGGGCAGCTTGCGATCGTGGTGCACCGCGCGCAGGACGTCGGGGCGGTCGAGGTCGACGGGTGCGTCCGCCCGCACCGCCATCACGAATCTTCCTTCGCGCAGCAGTTCGTAGAGCCGGGCGCCGCCGCAGTCGACGTCCGGCATCCGTCTGCCGACCATCCGATGGTCGCTGCGCGACGCGCGGGGGTAGCCGATGCCGAGCTGGCTCAGCCGGCCGCCCATGAAGCGGCGGCCCGCGGGCAGCCGCGTGATCGTGCCGATCGCCACGGCCCGCACCAGCCGCTGCACCGTCGACCGGCCGAGCACGAGTTGGTTGAACACGTCGGTCAGCCGCAGCACCTCCGCCCCGACGGGGTGGCGCTCGCCGTGATAACTGTCCAACAGCCAGCCGGGCGCCGTCCCGCGCACCGCCTGCGCGAGTTTCCAGCCGAGGTTCATCGCATCGCCGATCCCGGTGTTCATCCCCTGTCCGCCAAGCGGTGAGTGCACGTGTGCGGCATCGCCTGCGATGAACACCCGACGCTCGCGGTAACGCTCGGCCTGTTTGCGTTCGGACAGGAAGCGCGAACTCCACCGCATGTCGGTCATGCCGTAGTCGTCGCAGGCGATCCGGCGAAACGATTCGCGCATCTCGTCGGCGGTGACCGGCTCGGTCAGCGGCGCCTGCTCGCGCAGCCGGTCCCAGGCGATGGCCCGGAACCAGCCGTCGCCGAACGGAATCAGCAGCACGGCGCCGCGGTCGTTGGTCACCCCCGAGAGCGTCTCCTCCGGCGCGTGTCCGAGATGCACGTCGGCGAGCAGGATGTGCGTCTCGTACTGCTTGCCCTCGAATCCGATCCCCGCCAGGCGCCGAACGGTGCTGTGCGCGCCGTCGCAGCCGACCACGTACCCGGTTCGGGTCGACGTGCCGTCGGCGCACCGCACGGTGACGCCGTCGCCGTCCTGGTCGAGCCCGGTCACCTCCGCGCCGCGCCGGACGGGCACCCCCATGTCGTCGACCCTGGCGCCGAGCACGTGTTCGGTCCCGCTCTGCGGCACCACCAGCAGCATCCCGAACCTGCTCGGCAGCTCGCGCAGGTTCATGGTGATCCCGCCGGGCGGCGCGATCTCGTACACGGCCACCCCGCGGCTCAGCAGCTCGTCGGCCATCCCCCGCGCGTCGAGCAGTTCCATCGTGCGCGCATGGACGGCGAACGCCCTGGTGATGTTGGGCGTATCGGCGCGTTCCTCGAGCAACTGGACGTCGGCACCGCCGAGGGCGAGCTCACTGGCCAACATCAAACCGGTCGGTCCGGCCCCGACCACTACCACATCGGAGGTGCCCACGGGGCGGAGGGTACCGGCATCCGCCCACGTAGACTGGGGTTCAGCCAAAGGCACCACATGGCTGACACGCTGCTGTCTGTTCTTCGCCTGACGGCCCATCACCGACCGACCCACGAAGAAGCGGAGTGCCTTGCTCGCAGTCCTGACCGCCCACGCGATCGCCACCGCGTTGGCCCCCCTGCTGGTGCACCGGTGGGGCCGGAAGGCGTTCTACCCGCTGGCGCTTGTTCCGCTGGGCTCGCTGGTGTGGGTGGCACTGAACTGGCCGGATCAGGACCGCGCCCGCAGCGTCAACGTGTCGTGGCTGCCCGAGCTGTCGATGGACATCACGCTGCGGTTCGACGCGCTCGCGGCGATCATGAGCGTGCTGGTGCTCGGCATCGGCGCGCTCGTGCTGTTCTACTGCGCCGACTACTTCCACCATCACGACGGACGCACCGAGAACCGGCTGCCGAGCTTCGCGGCCGAACTCGTCGCGTTCGCCGGCGCGATGTTCGGCCTTGTCACCAGCGACAACATGTTGATGCTCTACGTGTTCTGGGAGCTCACCACCGTTTTGTCCTTCCTGCTCGTCGGCCATTACGCGGAGCGCGCGAGCAGCCGAAAGGCTGCCGTGCAGGCGCTTCTCGTGACGACCGCGGGCGGGTTGGCGATGCTGGTCGGCATCGTCATACTCGGCACCGCCGCAGGCACCTACCTGCTCTCGGAGCTCGTCGCCGCGCCGCCGTCGGGGCTGGCGGTCTCCATCGCGGTGGCACTGATTCTCGTCGGGGCACTGTCGAAGTCGGCGATCGTGCCGATGCACTTCTGGCTGCCGGGCGCGATGGCCGCACCCACCCCGGTCAGCGCCTACCTGCACGCCGCGGCCATGGTCAAGGCAGGGGTCTACCTGGTCGCCAGGATGAACCCCGGCTTCGCCGACTCGCCGCCGTGGCGGCCGATGGTGGTGGTCCTCGGGGTGGCGACGGTGATCCTCGCCGGCTGGCGGGCGGTGCGCGAATACGACCTCAAGCTGATCCTTGCGTTCGGCACCGTGAGCCAGCTCGGCTTCATCACCGTGATGGTCGGGGCGGGCGGCAGCGACCTGATGCTGGCCGGGCTGGCGTTGCTGTGCGCGCACGCCATCTTCAAGGCCGCGCTGTTCATGGTCGTCGGCATCATCGACCACGCCACGGGCACCCGCGACATCCGCAGGCTCGCCGGGTTGGGGGCGCGTAACAAGCCGCTGTTGATCATCGCAGTCGGCGCCACCGCGAGCATGGCCGCGCTGCCGCCGTTCCTCGGCTTCGTCGCCAAGGAGGCCGACTTCGAAACGCTTCTGCACAGCGAGGCGCTGGGCCATGCCGCCCCGTTCGTGCTCGCCGGCGTCGTCATCGGTTCTATGTTCACCACCATCTACAGCCTTCGCTTCCTGTGGGGCGCGTTCGCGCGAAAGGGCAGGCCGGAGCCGAGCAAACGGGTCGCGGAGATGCACGCTGTTTCTGCGACTTTCCTTGCGCCACCGGCGATTCTGGCCGCTGCAGGACTGGTGCTGGGACTGTGGCCGTCACCGCTTGACAAGGCGCTGCACTCCTACGCCGACACGGTGTCGGGGGTGTCGAACTACGAACTGGCGCTGTGGCACGGCTTCAATCTGCCGCTGCTGCTGTCTGCGCTCGTGCTCGGGCTGGGCACCGCCGCGTTCTTCGGCAGGTCCCGGTTGCGGCAGACCCGCCTGATGTACCAGCCGCTCGGCAACGCCGACCGGATCTACGACGCGGTGATCCGCGCCGCCGACGTGCTCTCGGTCCGGCTGACCGGCACCACGCAACGCGGCTCGATTCCCGCCAATCAGTCCGCGATCCTGATCACGCTCGCGGTGGTGCCCGCGGTGGCGCTGATGCTCGGGGCGCGCGATCGGCCGGAGTTCGCGGTGTGGGGCTCGCCGCTGCAGGTCGTCGTCGGGCTGCTGGTCCTGGTCGCGGCCATCGGCGCAACCATGATGCGCAACCGGTTGGCCGCGGTGTTGCTGGTCGGCGTCACCGGTTACGGCTGCGGCACGATCTTCGCCTTCCACGGCGCACCCGATCTGGCGCTGACCCAATTCCTGGTGGAGACGCTGACTCTCGTCATCTTCGTCCTGGTGCTGCGCACGCTGCCCGCGGAGTCCGACCGCACGAACATCGGCCGCCATCGACTGCCGCGGATGGCGCTCGCACTGGCCGTCGGCGCCACCGTCACCTCGGTGGCGGCGTTCGCGATGGCCTCGCGCACCGGGGTGCCGATCGCCGAACTGCTGCCCGACGCCGCCTACTACCGCGGGCACGGTGCCAACGCCGTCAACGTCCTGCTCGTCGACATCCGCGCGTGGGACACCCTCGGCGAGATCTCGGTGCTGATGGTCGCCGCGACCGGAGTGGCGTCAATGGTGTTTCGGCACAGGCGCTTCGGCACCGCGCCGCGCGTCGCCGACGCGGGGCAGCCCGACATTCCACCCATCGTGATCGCGACCAGCCCGGCAGCCGGTGACATCACCTGGCTGCGCGGCAGCGACCTGCGCGACCCACGACACCGGTCACTGATGCTCGAGGTCGCGACCCGAATGATCTTCCCGCTCATCATGGTGCTTTCGGCGTACTTCTTCTTCGCGGGCCACAACACCCCTGGCGGCGGCTTCGCCGGCGGGCTGACCGCGGGCCTTGCCCTGGTGCTTCGCTACCTCGCGGGCGGCCGCTACGAACTCGGCGAGACGCTTCCGTTGGACGCGGGCAAGATCCTCGGTGTCGGGTTGGGTTTCGCCGCGGGCACCGCGGTGACGTCGCTTCTGCTCGGCGCGCCTGTGCTGTCGTCGGCGGTGCTGCAGTTCGACATCCCGGTGCTCGGCAGCGTCAAGCTCGTCACCGCGTTGTTCTTCGACTTGGGCGTGTACCTGATCGTGGTCGGTCTCGTGCTCGACGTGCTGCGCAGCCTCGGCGCCAGGGTCGACCTCGACATGTCCGAACAGCGTCCCGCGGCGGTGACGGCACGATGACCTCCTACCTCGTTCCGCTGATCCTCATCGGTGGGCTCACCAGCGTCGGTGTCTATCTGCTGCTGGAGCGCAACCTGACCCGAATGTTGCTCGGCCTGTTGCTGCTCGGCAACGCCGTGAACCTGCTGATCCTCTTCGTCGGCGGCCCCTCGGGCAATCCACCTGTGCGCGGGCGGGTCAGCGGCGAACACACCACGACCGCGGACCCGTTGGCGCAGGGGATGATCCTCACCGCGATCGTGATCAGCATGGGCGTCGCGGCGTTCGTACTGTCGCTGATCTACCGGTCCTACCGGTTGACGACCGAGGAGGACGTCACCGACGACCCCGAGGACACCCGCGTGTCGCAGCTGACCGACGAGGAAGCCGCCGCGTTCGACGAACCCCGGCCCGAGCCGGTCGCCACGCGCGACACCGACGAACCCGACGCGCTGGATGCGCTGCCCGGGCTGGAGGGTTCGCGATGACGCTCCCAGCCGTGCTGACGCCGCTGCCCGTGTTGATTCCGCTGCTGAGCGCGGCCGCGACGATGTTCGCCGGACGGCGCCCGCGCCTGCAGCGATCCATCACGCTCGTCGCGCTGGTCGCCGTGGTCGTGGTGTGCGGGGCACTTCTCTATCTCACCGACCGTGACGGGACCATCGCCGTGCACGTCGGCGGGTGGGCGCAGAGCGTGCCGGGGATGGGTCCGCTCGGCATCACCCTTGTGGTGGACGGACTTTCGGCACTGATGATGGTCGTCTCCTCGATCGTGTTGCTGGCCGTGGTGTGTTACGCCATCGGGCAGGGCATCCGCGACGGCGACCAGCGCCAACCGGTGTCGATCTTTCTGCCCAGCTATCTCGTGCTGTCCGCGGGCGTGTGCAACGCGTTCCTCGCGGGCGATCTGTTCAACCTGTTCGTCGGCTTCGAGGTGCTGTTGGCGGCGAGCTTCGTGCTGCTGACCATCGGCGCAAGCACCGAGCGGGTGCGGGCGGGCATCGGCTACGTGATGGTGTCCATGGTGTCGTCGATGATCTTCCTGATCGGCATTGCGCTGGTGTACGCGGCGACCGGCACGCTCAACATGGCCGAACTGGCCACCAGGCTCGACGACGTACCGGCGGGTACGCGCAGCGCGCTGTTCGCGGTACTGCTCGTCGCGTTCGGCATCAAGGCGGCGGTGTTCCCGCTGTCGGCCTGGCTGCCCGACTCCTATCCGACCGCACCCGCGCCGGTCACGGCGGTGTTCGCGGGCCTGCTCACGAAGGTCGGCGTGTACGCGATCATTCGCGCGCACACGCTGTTGTTCCCCGGCGCAGGCCTCGACGGGATGCTGATGGTCGCGGCGCTGCTCACCATGATCATCGGCATCTTCGGTGCGATCGCGCAGAGCGACATCAAGAGGCTTCTGTCGTTCACCCTCGTCAGCCACATCGGCTACATGGTGTTCGGGGTGGCGCTGTCGAGCGAGCTCGGCCTGTCGGGCGCCATCTACTATGTCGCGCACCACATCCTGGTGCAGACCGCATTGTTCCTGGTGGTGGGCCTGATCGAGCGCCAAGCCGGTGCCGCGACGCTGCAGCGGCTCGGCGGCCTGGCCGCGGCAAGTCCGTTGCTCGCATTCGTCTTCGTGGTGCCCGCCCTCAATCTCGGCGGCATTCCACCCTTCTCGGGTTTCATCGGCAAGGTCGCGCTGCTCGAGGCCGGCTCCCAGGACGGTTCGGTGCTGGCGTGGCTGCTCGTCGGGGGCAGCGTGGTGACCAGCCTGCTGACGCTGTACGTGGTGGCTCGGGTGTGGACGCTGGGCTTCTGGCGCTCCCGCAGCGACGCCCCTGAGGGCGACCTGGCGGCGGCCACGCCTGCGGCGCTGCTCGACGAGCACACCGACATCGCCGTCATCGACCGCGAAGACGTCGGCCGGATGCCGGTCGGCATGCTGGTTCCGACCGGCGCGCTCATCGCCGTCGGGGTCACGTTGACGGTGTTGGCGGGCCCGATCGTCGGCTACACCGACCGCACGGCAGCCGAACTGCTGGACCGTGACCGCTACATCTCGGCAGTGCTGTCGGAGGTGAAGCCATGAGAAGCCACCTGCTTCGGCTGTGGGTGCTCTGCTGGCTGATTCTGGTCTGGGTGCTGTTGTGGGGCAGCTTTTCTCCCGCGAACGTCATCGGCGGTCTGGCGGTTGCCCTCTTGATCACGGTGCTGTTGCCGCTGCCCGCGGTGCCCGTCGAAGGGCGACTGCATCCGTTGTCACTGCTGAGGCTGGTGATCGTCGTCATCGGACAGTTGATCGCGTCGTCGATACAGGTGGCGTGGTTGTCCGTCAGGCCGGGGCCGCCGCCGCTGACGGCGGTGCTGCGCGTGCATGTGGCGGTCAAGTCGGATCTGGTCCTCGTGCTGGCAGTCTACATCTTCAACCTGGTTCCCGGATCGATCGTGCTCGAGATCGACCAAGAGCGCCGGATGGTCTATCTGCACGTCATCGACGTCGGCAACGAGAAGAACGTCGCCCGCTTCTACCGCCAGGCCGAAAGAACCAGGCGTCTGCTCGTGGCCGCATTCGAACGCGATGAGGACTGGCAGCCGTCGGTGAGCAAGGAGGAGACATGAGCATCGTGTGGATCGTCGCCGCGGTGATGCTGGCCGTCGCGTCGGGGATCGTGATGTTCCGGATCCTTGGCGGCCCGACCACGCTGGACCGCCTTGTCGCGTTGGACACCCTTGTGGCGGTTGCGATGTGCGGCATCGGGACGTGGGCGGCGTACAGCCTGGACACCACAGTGACCTACGGTCTCACCGCGCTGGCGTTGATCGGGTTCGTCGGCTCGGTCAGCGTTGCGCGGTTCCGCGTGCCCGACATCCGCCGACCGAGGAGCAGGTACTCACGATGAGCGTCCCCGATCTCGTTGCGGGCGTGCTGGTGCTGTGCGGGTCCGCGCTCGCACTCACCGCGGCGATCGGCGTCGCGCGCTTCCCCGACACACTGTCGCGGATGCACCCGGCCACCAAGCCGCAGGTGTTGGGGCTGCTGTTGGTGCTCGTCGGCGCCGCCGTGCGGTTACGCGGCAACGTGGATGTCGGCATGCTGATGCTGACGGGGTTGTTCGCCGTGATCACCGCACCGGTGGTCGCCAACCGAGTGGGGCAGTTGGCCTACCGCGAGCAGGACCTTCACGATCAGCTCACGGTCGACGATCTTCACGATTCCAGCCGAGGCGGGACGAATGACCAGAACTGACAACGACTCCTGGGACATCACCGAGAGCGTCGGCGCGACGGCACTGGGTGTGGCGTGGGCGCGTGCCCAGGAGGCGGCGTCGGGGTGCCCGTTGTTTACCGACCCGTTCGCCGAGGTGTTCATCGAGGCGGCGATGGCGCGCGGATGGCAGCTGCCGCAGCGCCACGTCGCCGAGCGGATCCGGTCGATCGCAGGCTATGCGGCGTCGCGGACCAAGTGGTTCGACGAGTTCTTCATGGCCGCGGGCGCAGGCGGCATCGCGCAGGCGGTGATCCTCGCCGCCGGGTTGGACGCCAGGGCGTGGCGGTTGCCGTGGAACGACGGAAGCGTCGTCTACGAGATCGACCAGCCCAGGGTGCTTGCGTTCAAGACCGAGACGCTGAAAGCTCACGGCGTCGATCCCGCGACACGGTACGTCGCGGTGCCCGTGGACCTGCGCCAGGACTGGCCGAAGGTGTTGCGCGACGCCGGCTTCGACCCCGCCGAGCCGACCGCGTGGGCGGCCGAGGGACTGCTGCCCTACCTGCCCGCCGAGGGCCAGGATCTGCTCTTCGAGCGGATAGCCGACCTCAGTGCCAGGGACAGCCGCGTCGGGATCGAGGCGTTCGGGGCAGGCTTCTTCGACCCGGAGTATCTGGCCCGCCGCCGCGAACTCATGCGACAGGCGCGCGAAGAGGCGGGCGAAACCGACGACACACCCGACGTGGCCGACCTGTGGTACGTCGAGGATCGCACCGAGGTCACCGACTGGTTCGCCGACCACGGCTGGTCGGTGTCGGCGATCGACGCCGCCGATCTGATGGCCAGATACAACCGTTCCGCCGACGACGACACCACCCCGCGGACCGTGTTCGTCGAAGCACGGCTGACCAGCTAGCAGGCGGGACGGCCGCGCTCCGACCGGTTCACTCGCCCGACAGCTGGAACTCGACGAGCGCGCTGACGGTCTCGACAGCCTCGCGCAGTGCGACCACCCGCTCGGCCACGGTCGGTGCGGCCAACACCGAGTACCTGTCGGCCTGCCCCATCGGCAGCCGAGTCGTCAACGCGTACAACCACATTCCCGCATCGGGCGCCGCGTCGGCACCGGCCACGATGTCGCGTCCGCTGACATCGGCGCCGCGGGCGGCCGCGATCCGCTCGAACAACGCGATCATGCGGTCCTCGATCTCGCGGATGGCCTCGGCGCCGACCGGCTCACCGGGCTCGTCGGGCCAGACCTCGACCGCCGCGCGCGGATACGGGTCGTCCGGCTGCCACTCGAGCACCCGGATCCGTTCGGCGAGTACGCAATTGAGCCGGTAACGGCCGTCACCGAAATCGGCGACCTCGGTGATGTGCGCCATCGCCCCCACGTCGCTGCGCACATCGCCGCCGCCCACCTCGCGGCCCGCCGAGATCAACACCACCCCGAACGCGGGATCGTCGGCGGCCAGGCAGTCGGCGACCAACGCGGAGTACCGCGGCTCGAAGATCCGCAGCGGAAGTTCCTCGCCGGGCAGCATGGCCCGCTCGAGCGGAAACATCGGAACGGTCGGCACGGTCAGATGTCCAGTTCGCCGACCAACGCGTCGACGACGGCGCGCAGGTCCCCGTCATTGTCCTCGGCGACGCGGCGCTGACGCTGATACGACGCTCCGTGGGTGTAGATGTCGGCGACGGCGGCCAACTCGTCGACGCAGCCGAGCGACTTCGCCACCGACTCGAGCCGATTCAGCACATCGTCGAGGTCGTCGGTGACCAGCCGCTCGTTGCTGTCGGCATCGAGGATGATCACCGCGTCGAGGCCGTAGCGCGCCGCGCGCCACTTGTTCTCCTGCACATGCCACGGCGGCATCGTCGGCAACTGCTCGCCCGCGTCGAGCTTGCGGTCGAGGTCGACGATGAGGCAGTGCGTCAGCGCGGTGAGCGCCCCGAGCTCACGCAGGTTGGACACCCCGTCGAAGACGCGTACCTCCACCGTGCCCAGATGCGGCGAAGGCCGGATGTCCCAACGGATCTCGTTCATGTGGTCGATGATGCCGGTCTTCTTCTGATCGTGGACGAAACCCTCCCACTGGGCCCACGTCTGGAAGTGGAACGGCAAACCCGCCGTCGGCAGCTGCTGGAACATCATCGCCCGGTTGCTCGCATACCCGGTGTCCTCACCGTCCCAGTACGGCGACGACGACGACAACGCCAAAAGGTGCGGATAGTGGTTGAGCAGCGATGTGACGATCGGCATCACCTTGTGCGCCGACGAGATCCCCACGTGCACATGCACGCCCCAGATCAGCATCTGCCTGCCCCACCACTGCGTGCGCTTGATCAGTTCGGCGTAGCGCGGCGCGTCGGTCAGCTTCTGGGCGGACCATTTGGCGAACGGATGCGTGCCCGCGCAGAACAACTCCATGCCGCGGTTGCGCACGATCTCCCGTGCCGGCACCAGTGTGGACCGTAGGTCTTCCATCGCCTGTCCGGCGTTGTCGCAGATGCCGGTGACCACCTCGACGGTGTTGCGCAGCAGTTCCTTGTGCACGCGCGGGTTCTCGCCGATCTCGGCGATCACCGCGGCTGCTTCGTTGCTCAGGTCACGCGTCTCGGCGTCGACGAGCGCGAACTCCCACTCGACACCGACGGTCGGCCGGGGCGACCCGGCGAAGTCGATTCTTCTGCTAACCGGTTCCGATGACACCGCAGGCGACCCGCTTTCCGGCATCGCCGGTGGCGAGCGTCGTTTGGTCAGGCGGCGGGGTGCCGTTGATCTGCTGGTAGCGCTCCGCCGGGATGTTGGCGAAGTTGTCGGGCTTCTCGTGGATGATGATCGCCGTCTTGGCGCCCGCCTGCAGGTCCTCCGCGGTGAACGCGTCGGTGGTCGTCACCAGCATCGCGGTGCCGTCCTCGCGCACCTGAAGCGAGGTGAGGTCGCCGCTGGCCGGATGCCCGCTGTGGCCGGGCACCTGGAAGTGTCCGCCCGCGGAGTTGAAATCGCCCGGCTCGCCGCCGGTCGGCGCCACCGAGTTGGCCTCGCACTTGCCCACCGAGTGGATGTGCATCCCGTGGAAGCCCGGGGCCAGTTGGCCGGAGCCGGTGGTCTTGACCGTCACGGTCACGTAGCCGCTGGAGAAATCGAACTCGGCGGTGGCGACCGTGGTGCCGCTCGGGTTCTTCAGATCCGCGGTCAACTTGTCGCCCGACGGCGCGGCCTGTCCGCCGTGGCCCTCGCCGCCCTCGGCGGGCGTGGCGGGGGCCGGCGACCCGGTCCACACCGACGGTGTCGTGCCGGGTTGGGAGGCAACGGGCTCATTGGGGGTACAGGCACTCAACGCGAGCGCGGGGATGGCGAACAGGGTGGCAACGGTCAGCGTCTGCGTACGCGCGGCAAGCATGCCGTGAGCCTATCCCGTCACCGCCACGACCACGCCTGGTGGTTGCTCGGCCAGCTCAGGTGCCCGCGGCTCGACCGGCGCCTGCAGCAGTTGGCCGACCTCGTCGGCGGACTGGCGTTCACCGGGGGCATCGCTGAAATACACCGTGGTCGCGGTCAGCCCCTCGATGGTGAGGTTCCCGGTCTCGGTGACCGTCCAGCCCGCCTCGCGCAGCTGGTTGGCCGTGTTCTCGGCCGCACCAGGCGTCTCTGAGGTGTTGTAGACACGCACATCGGCCTTGGCCGCGGCCGCGGGCGACTCCGATGTCGACGGCGGGGTCGACGTGGTGGAAACGGAGGCGACCGGTGAGTCGTCGGCGCCGGAGTCGTCGTCCCCGCCCATGGCCTGGAAGCCGACCAGCAGAAAGACCACGCCGAGGAACAGCAACACCATCACCATGGCGCGCAGGGGCAGCCCGGAGGAATCGGAATGGCGCTCGTTCATTGGGCCCACTGTATCGGCGGGGCGGGCGATCCTCCCAAAGGCACGGGGCGGGTCAGGTCACCTCGAAGCCGAGGCGGCGCGCCGCGCGCGCCTTCTGCCTGCTGGCGCGCAGCCGTCGCAGCCGCTTGACCAGCATCGGATCGGCTGCCAGCGCCTCTGGCCGGTCGACGAGGGCGTTGAGCACCTGGTAGTAGCGCGTCGCCGACATCGAGAACAGTTCCTTGATCGCGTCTTCCTTCGCGCCCGCGTATTTCCACCACTGGCGTTCGAACGCCAGGATGTCGTGCTCGCGGCGGGTCAGCCCATCGGTGATCTCGGAGTCGTCCCCGGATTGCTCAGTCCGCGCCGTGGCGCCGTCTGGATTAATCCCCATTGCTCCTGACTCGTTCCCGCACTCGAACCCGCTAGCGATACGGCGATCATTCAACCACGGCATTGCTGGTTGGGCCGTCAGCCGACCGGGCGAGTCGGCTCACTTAAGCTTGCCAACCGTGGCAATAGTTCCCATCCGAATAGTCGGAGATCCCGTCTTGCACACCGAGACCACTCCGGTGCCGGTCGCCGATGACGGTTCGCTGCCGCCCGACATCGCGAACTTGATCACCGATCTCTACGACACGATGGACGCCGCATACGGGGTTGGGCTGGCCGCCAACCAAATCGGGGTGTCGTCGCGGGTGTTCGTCTACGACTGCGCCGAGGACCGCGGCAAGTCGGCCCGCAGACGCGGCGTGGTCGTCAACCCCGTGCTGGAAACCTCCGAGGTGCCCGAGACGATGCCCGATCCGGACAACGACGACGAAGGCTGTCTGTCCGTGCCCGGCGAGACCTTCCCGACCGGCCGCGCCCACTGGGCCCGGGTGACCGGTCTGGACGCCGACGGCACACCGATCACGTTGGAGGGCACCGGCCTGTTCGCGCGGATGCTGCAGCACGAGACCGGTCACCTCGACGGGTTCCTCTACCTCGACCGGTTGGTGGGGAGGTATGCCCGCAGCGCGAAGCGCGCGGTCAAGTCACACGGCTGGGGGGTGCCGGGCCTGTCGTGGATGCCCGGCGAGGACCCCGACCCGTTCGGCCACTGACATGACGGGCCTGCCTGCGGTCGGCACGCGGGTCAGCCTGCGATACCGACTGCCCGCAGGCTCGGTCCCGCCGATGTCCGATGTGATCGGGCACCTGCTCGACACCGGTGCCGTTGTTCGCGTGCGCGCGAAAGACGGTGCGGTGGTTGAGATCGCAGCGCAAGACATCGTCACGGTTCGAGCGCTGACCGATGTTCCGGTGCGGACGTCGCAGATCCGGGCGGTCGAACACGCCGCCGCACTGGCCTGGCCCGGCACCGAACAGCAGTGGATCGACGGCTGGCTGGTGCGCGGCGCCAACGGCTATACGCACAGGGCGAATTCGGCGGTGCCGCTGGGCATGGAGGCGAGTGTGGCAGCCGTGCCTGCAATCGTCGACTGGTACGCGCGGCGCGGGCAGACACCGTGGCTCGCGGTGCCGGATCGCCTGCTGACACTTCGGCGGTCGTTCCCGCCGCATCTCGAGTCCATCGTGATGGTGCGAGATCTGCCTGCCGGCGACGGCGATGCGTCGACGACGTTGTCTGCGCAGCCCGATGACGCCTGGCTGCGCGTCTATGAGCGGGACGTCCCGGTGGAGGTGTTGTCCGCCGTCGTCGACGGCACCGTGGTGTTCGCCAGACGGGAGAGCGCCGCGGTGGGACGCGGTGCGGTCACCACCGCGCCGAACGGAACACGCTGGGCGGGCATCTCGGCAGTGCGCGTCGCAGAGGCACACAGACGCAGGCGGCATGCGCACGCGCTGTGCGAAGCGCTGCTGGCATGGGCGGATGGACAGCAGGCGAAGCACTGCTACGCCCAGGTGCTGGTGGACAACGCCGCGGCGATCGGGCTGTATGAACAGCTGGGCTTCGTCAAGCAGCACCGGGTGCGCTACATCGACGGCACGCAGTTGGTCGGCGGCGCGCATCCGTAACCTGTGACCATGCGGCTGGCCACCTGGAACGTCAATTCCATCAGGGCACGCGTCGACCGCGTCACCGACTGGTTGGAGCGCGCCGAGGTGGACGTGCTGGCCATGCAGGAGACCAAGTGCAGCGACGAGCAGTTCCCCACGATGCCGTTCGCCGCCATCGGATATGACGTCGTGCACTGCGGGTTCAACCAGTGGAACGGCGTGGCGATCGCGTCGCGGGTCGGCATCGACGACGTACAGATCGGGTTCGAGGGCCAACCGACATGGAGCGCAGACGGCGTCGTCGCCGAAGCCGCGGAGGCACGGGCGCTCGGCGCGACGTGCGGCGGTGTGCGGGTGTGGAGCCTCTACATACCGAACGGCCGTATCGTCGACTCCCCGCACTACGGCTACAAGCTGGCATGGCTTGCCGCACTGCGGGATACGGCGCACGGTTGGCTCGCCGACAATCCGGATTCACCGATAGCGCTGACCGGCGACTGGAACATCGCGCCCACCGACGACGATGTCTGGAGTGTCGAGGCCTATCAGGGCAGCACGCACGTCACGGGACCCGAGCGGCGCGCGTTCACCGCGATCGTCGACGCCGGATACGCCGATGTGGTGCGGCCGTTCACCCCCGGGCCCGCCGTGTACACGTACTGGGATTACACGCAGCTGCGGTTCCCGAAGAACCGCGGCATGCGCATCGACTTCATCCTCGGCTCGCCGGCGCTGGCGCAGCGGGTCACCCACGCCGAGATCGTGCGCGCGGAGCGCAAGGGCAAATCACCCAGCGACCACGCCCCCGTGCTGGTGGAATTGGGCGATTGAGTAGCCGACTACCCCACTGGGGAAAAGCAACTCCATCGGGCGTCGCGACGACTTAACCTCACATCAGAAGTGATCCGGGGGTGGTCTGAATGACGACACAGGAAGCCGAACTGCGGTTGGCATTGGTCTGCTACGGCGGTGTCTCGCTGGCCGTCTACATGCACGGCGTCACCAAGGAGATTCACAAATTGCTCTGTGCGGCAAGGGCGTTCGACAAGCGCCCGGCCACCAACCCGTTCGACGGCGGCACGGAGAAGGTGTACTTCGACGCGCTGACCGACATCGCCGCGACCGGACCGAGGCTCGAGGTGAGCGTCGACATCATCGGCGGAACGTCGGCAGGCGGCATCAACGGCATCGCGTTGAGCAAAGCCATCGCGCGCAACGCCAGCCTGGAACCCCTGAAAAGGGTGTGGATCGAAGAGGGTGACATCCGCAAGCTGCTTCGCGGCACCCGCGCGTTCGGCCTGCGCGTGCAGGTGCTGACGACGGTGGTCGGCCAGCTCTTCCGGCTCTTCGGGTCGACGTCGCCGCTTCGCGGCGACCATATGTCCAAGCTGCTGCTGAAGGCGCTGACCGATATGGAGAGCCAGCGCGGCGAGGGAGCCGACTCCCTGTTGCCCGACACCGCCCCCGAGCTCGAGCTGTACGTGCCGACAACCGATCTCAACGGGTACGAGGTGCTGGTTCCGTCGGGCATCGGCGGCGCGAGCAACCGTGACCGCGACTACCGGCAGGTGCTGGTGTTCAGCGGGGTCGGCAAGAACCCTGAGCAGTTCGGTGAGCACTACACGGCGGACCTCGCATTCGCAGGCCGCGCGACCGCCAGCTTCCCCGGCGCATTCCCGCCGGTCAGCCAGGACTCCTTTTCCAAGGAGGCCGGACAGAAGCTCGACCTCCACCCGACAACCGTGTTCCTGTGCCAGTACGGGACCGATGACGCCCCTGGCACGTACTTCGTCGACGGCGGCGTGTTGGACAATGCGCCGTTCGATCTGGTGGTGGACGCGATCGCACGGCGGCGAGCACGCACGCAGGTCTACCGTCAACTCGTCTACATCGAGCCCGATCCCGGGCGGGGCCTCTACACCGCGACCCGCAGCACCCCCGCGGACAAGCGGCGACGGTGGCTCAAAGACGTCTTCTTCACGTTGACCACGGTGCGCGGCAGCCACCCGTTCCTGGCCGATCTGACCAGACTGCGCGACATGAACCGGCGGATCGCCGAGATCAAGGCGATCGCCGAACAACAGGAACGCTATGTCGGGAAGCGCGTCAGGGTGGCGCTGGCCAAAGCCAGGTCGAAGTCGGGTGATGCGGTTTCATCGTCGCCGGCACCGGCTCAGGACATGACCATCACCCAACTCGTCGACACCGTCGCGACCGCCGAGGGGGCCACCGCGCGAGAACAGATCACCGCGGTCTCCGACGAGGTGTATGCCGACGCGCGGGACTCATTGGGGCCGGCCTGGTCGACCTATCAACGGCTGAAGTTCGAAGCCGTGCTCGAACGGTTCGCGCGCGAGATCAGTTGGTGCCTGAAATATCCGCGGCCCTCGGCCAAGGCGGGCTTCGTCGCCGCCACCTGGATCGCGTGGGCCCGCCGTCACGACGCGTTCCAACTGGGCCACACCCGAGCGCTCGGCGAATTGTTGCGCGAGTCCGACATGCCCTATCGCGAGCGTCGGCTGATGTTCATCCTGACCCGGATCAACGAACTGTACGACGACAAATCGATGCCGCCGGCCGCCGATCTGAACAAGCTCAAGGAGACGGCGTGGGAAATGCTCGCCAGGATCCGCACGGTCACGGTCGAGGCGGTCGGCCGGATGGAACTCGACGGCATGCTGAACCCGCTGCGAATCAGCGACGATGATGTCGTCCGGCTCGACCCCGAGAAGTTCGCGTGCGACAACCGCGACATCTTGCAGACGATCTTCGAGCGTTACGCCGCGGAACTGCAACCGGCGCGCGACGACAGCATCCGGCTTCTCGAAGCATTCCGGCTGCACACCAAGGACTGGCAGTCAGAGGATGCCAAAGACGTTCTGCTCAGCAGCTACCTGGCTTTCGCGCTGTGGGACGGGCTGTTGTTCCCGACGATCTCGCTGAGCGAACTGCCACAGCTGTCGCCGATCCCGGTCGCGCAGTTCAGCCCGCTCACCGCGACCGCGTTGAGCCCGCCGCCGGAGAAGGACGGCACCGAACCCGGCAAGCTGAAAGGCGTTTCGGTCAAGCACTTCGCCGCGTTCTTCGCAGCCGAGTACCGCGAGAACGACTACCTGTGGGGCAGGTTGGACGGCGCCGAACAGATCCTGCGAATGCTCGACGACGTGGCGAGGAAGAGTGCGTCGGCGCCTCCGCTGCCGGACGACGAGCTTCCGCCGCACCTCAAGGACGCCCTGCGAGCAGTTCTCGCCGACGAGAAGAAGCTGGGCCGGGTGAAGGATCTTCGCAAGCATCTCGACGCGCAGGTCGAGAAGCTCAGCTAGGCCTCGGTATCGGCTGCGGGAGAAACTCCTGTCAACCTGTCTTTTGGACGGGCTGCAGCGTGAGCGCAGTCCCGTTGTTGCCCGGCGTGGTGTCACCGCCGCCGCTCACCTGGGCGTGGATCGTCCCGAAGCCCGCGCTGTTGAACGTCACCATCACGGCGGGATCGATGTGGTCCTTGGCCTTCACCGTGCCACCGGTGCAGCTGATCGCCGAGGATTCGCCGCCGGCGGGCGGCCTTGGCGCACAGCTGAATCCGTTCGCAGACCAGCCGGCCGCAACAAGACTCTGGTCACCGAAGGTCGCGACACCGGAGGTGGACAGGTCGACGGTGACATCCGTTGCCTCGTTGGCGCTGTTGTTGTCCACGAGGATCAGGTACGCGTATGTCTGCGGGGCCAGCGGATCCTGCTTGCCACGGATGTTCTGCAGCGCGACATCGGCCTGACCGGCCGTCGTCTCAGGGTCCGTGCAGATCTGATTCGACGGCGGCGACGGGTCGTCATTGAACCCGATGTGGACCGTCTTCCAGACGACGACGCTCACGCACACCGCCACGCCCTCCGGCATCCCGCCTGCGGTTTTGGTGATGTCCCGAAACGCGCCGGGTATCGGGTGGATATCGACGTCCTGGCCGTTGATGATGACGTTGTCCGGGTTGTCACGCTCGCGAACTGTCAGCCAGATGCCACCCACGTCTTCGGTGTCCTGCAAGGCGAACGTGTAGGTGAGCGTTGTCTTCTTGACCGTCGCGGACTTCAGTTGAGCCGGCGGCGTGTCGGCCGCAGCCATGGGGACTACCGGGCCGGCGACGAGGCCGGCCACCAAAGCCGCGGCGCCGGAGAACGCCCTGACGAACTGTGGTATTGCCATGAACCGAACCGCCTTCCTGCCTGATCTCCTGACGGTAAGGAGTCCGAACCCGGCAGGGAACCCGGTGTTTCCCTATATTTTCGCGGTCAGGGCCGCCAACGGGGGCTACGCCTCGGTATCGGAGTCGCCGTAGCGGCCGGGGTTGAACACCGAGGCGGCAGCGCCGATCAGCATCATCACCGCCGCCGCGACGAACACCACCGTGAGACCGGAGTGGAAGGGCTCGGTGATCAGTTGCGGGAAGAACGTCTTGCCGGTCAGCATGTCGGCATTGACACCCGGTTGCTGCAACGAGTGGTACGGCTGCAACAGTTCGGCGACGGGGTTGTAGCCCAGGAATGCCGCGAACAGGCTGCCCACGGGCGGCAGGTTCGCCACGTCCTGGGCGACCGAAGCCGAAACGCCCTGGGCCTGCAGGCCGCTGCTCAACGCCGTCGGCAGCGTGTGCGCCAACCCGACGATCATCAACGAGAAGAAGACCCCGATCGACAACGACGATCCGGCGTTGAAGAACGTCGCCCGCACGCCGGAGGCCGCGCCGCGCTGAGCGGCAGGGACACTCGACATGATCGCGGCGGTGTTCGGTGCGGTGAAGATGCCGCCGCCGAGGCCGTTGAGGAACACCAGCACCGCGAACAGCCAGTAGTCGAAGTTCACCGGAATCATCACCAGCGCAACGAAGGTCGCCGCCATCAGCAGCATCCCCCCGACGGTGAACGGTCGCGCGCCGAAGCGGTCGGACAGCGAGCCCGCGAGCGGACCGGCAAGCAGGAATCCCACCGTCATCGGCAGCATGTAGATGCCCGCCCACAGCGGGGTGGACTCAAAGCTGTAGCCGTGCAACGGAAGCCAGATGCCCTGCAGCCAGATGATGAGCATGAACTGCAGCCCGCCGCGACCCATCGAGGACATCAGCCCGGCGAGGTTGCCCATGCCGAAGGACGTGGAGCGGAACAACCTGACGTCGACCATCGGGTCGGCGACCCGCAATTCGACGAAGCAGAACGCCACCAGCGACAGCACACCGAAGGCGATCGCCCCGAGCACCCAGGGATTGGTCCAGCCGGTGGTGGACGCGCCGTAGGGCTGGATTCCGTAGGTGATGCCGATCAGCAGCACCGTGAGCCCGACGCCGAAGGACAGTGTGCCTGCCCAGTCCAGCCTGCCCGGCGTGCGCACACCGATCTCCTTCAGCGACCGGATGCTCCAGATCGTCCCGAGGATCCCGATCGGCACCCCGACCCAGAAGATCGCCTTCCAATGCCACTCGGACAAGAACCCGCCGACGAGCAGGCCGAGGAAGGAGCCTGCCACGGCGGCCACCATGTTGACGCCGAGGGCCATGCCGCGCTGGTTCGACGGGAACGCATCGGTGAGGATCGCCGACGACGACGCCATCAACATCGCCCCGCCGACGCCCTGCACCACCCGCCAGGCGATCAGCCACACCGCGCCTGCGCCGAGATGGAAGGGGTCGAACGACAACGCGACCGCGGCGACGGTGAAAACGACGAAGCCGAGGTTGTACATGCGGACCCGGCCGAAGATGTCGCCGAGCCTGCCGAACGGGACAACGAGCACGGCCGTCACGACCAGGTAGCCCATCAGCATCCACAGCAGATAGCTCACGTTTCCCGGGGCCAGCGGGTTGAGGCCGATACCGCGGAAGATCGCCGGAAGCGAGATGAGCACGATCGACGCGTTGACGGTGGCCAGCAGCGTGCCGAGCGTGGTGTTGGACAGCACCACCCACTTGTAGCGAGGGTGGTCGTGGTCCATCCGCCTGCGGCGACGCGCGGTCTCGGCAACGGCCGCGCCAGGGTCGGCCACAACTGGCGGTTTCGTCGTCTCTATCTCTGCTGTCATCGACTTCGCTTCACGTTTCGTATCGGCTCAAAACACATATGTTAGCTATATAAACCATCTGGCGGCAATTCGTGTTCCGTGCGATAGCGTTCGGTGGTGGGTTTCCTACCTCTGACTCCTGGCGGTCAAACCCCACCGCGGGTGATGACGATCGCCGGCTCCGACTCCGGCGGCGGGGCAGGCATCCAGGCCGATATGCGCACCTTCGCTCTGCTGGGTGTACACGCCTGTGTGGCGGTGACCGCCGTGACCGTGCAGAACTCCCTGGGCGTGAAGGGTTTTCACGAGATCCCGGTCGACGTGATCGCGGGCCAGATCGAAGCCGTCGCACGCGACATCGGCATCCAGGCGGCCAAGACCGGGATGCTGGCGTCCTCGGAGATCATCGCCGCGATCGCCGAGACCTGGCGCGCCGAGGGCCTCGCCGGAACGGTTCCGCTCGTGGTCGACCCGGTCTGTGCGTCCATGCACGGCGATCCGCTGTTGCACCCAAGCGCGCTGGACACTCTGCGCCACGAGCTGTTTCCGCTCGCGACGCTGGTGACGCCCAACCTGGACGAGGTGCGACTGCTCGTCGACATCGACGTGGTCGACGACGCCTCCCAGCGCGACGCCGCCCGCGCGCTGCATGCGCTCGGACCGCGGTGGGCGCTGGTCAAGGGCGGACACCTGCGCTCGTCGTCGCAGAGCCCCGACCTGCTCTACGACGGCGCCGAGTTCCACGAATTCGGCGCCACCCGCATCGAGACCAGCGACGACCACGGCGCGGGCGACACGCTCGCCGCCGCCACCGCGAGCGCCCTCGCGCACGGCTACCCCGTCCCCGACGCGGTCGCGTTCGCCAAGTCGTGGGTGACCGAATGTCTGCGCGACGCATACCCGTTGGGGCACGGCCATGGGCCGGTGTCACCGCTGTTCCGGCTGAGCAGGTCGCCGTCGTCGTGAGCCTCGAGGACATCGCGGGTATCGCACACGAGCCCGCGGGCGAGCCGAGGGGCGCGGTCGTGCTCACCCACGGCGCAGGCGGCAGTCGCGAGGCCCCGCTGTTGAAGAAGATCTGCGACGAGTGGGCGGCACGGGGCTGGCTCGCGGTGCGTTACAACCTGCCCTACCGCAGGCGCAGGCCGAAGGGGCCGCCGTCGGGTGCGGCCGCCGCCGATCAGGCCGGCGTGGTCGAGGCGATCGAGATCGTCGCCGCGCTGGCCGCTGGTCCGGTCGTCGCGGGCGGACATTCCTACGGCGGGCGCATGACGTCGATGGCCGTCGCCGACGGCGCCGCACGAGTCGACGTGCTGACGCTCTTCTCCTACCCGCTGCACCCGCCGGGAAAGCCCGACCGGCTGCGCACCGAACACCTGCCCCGAATAGCGGCGCCGACGGTGTTCACCCACGGCACCGCCGATCCGTTCGGCTCCATCGCGGAACTACGTGCGGCCGCGGCCCTGATTCCCGCACGCACCGAGGTCGTCGAGGTCACCGGTGCCCGCCATGACCTCGGTTCCAAGGCTCTCGATGTACCGGCGCTCGCGGTCGACGCGGCGCTACGGATGCTGTCGTGACATGTCGCTCGCCTGACGGAGCTGGTCGGAACATAGCGGCCCACTTCGGCTGATAGATATTGCCAAAGCAGTATCGGGATGCAGAATGGTCATTAACATGTTGGTCCGACGACGATCGGAGGGGGAGCCGTGCTCGACACGGTGCGAAGGATGCTCGGCTTCCGGGTGAGTGTCGGTCAGCTGATCGTCGCCGCGCTCGTGCTCGGCACGCCGTATCTGCTCGTCGGTGCGATCTGGTCGAGCACTCACACCGATCATCTGACCCGGATGGGCGGCATCGACCTGGTGGTGTCGTTTCTCGGCGCGATCGTGTCCTGGCCGGTACTCCTGGTCGCCGATGTCTGCATGACCTGACCGGGAGGGAACCCCGTGCACCACTATCATCATCGCGCCTTCTACCTCGGTGTGCTGGGTGTCGTGCTGATCGCCGTCGGACTGCTCGCGCTCAACTTCCCGGTCTACCTCGGCGTGTACGACCAGTTCGGTTTCCAGATCAAATGCGGCACCGGATTCGGCGCGAATCTCGCGCAGGCCGTCGAAGCGGGCGGCGACCTGCCCGGGCAGTGCGAGACGGCGCTGCTGACGCGACGGCTCTGGACGATCCCGTTGATCGCGGTCGGATCGATGCTGCTGGCGATCGTCGTCTTCGTCGCCGCCACCGTCTGGGGCCGCGAGTCGGCGTTCGGACCCGACCCGGCGTCCTGACCTAGGATCACCTCCGGTGAGCACGCCGGAGGAGCCAACGCTGCAGCGGCGGCTCGGTGTCGGCGATGCGGTGACGATCGGCCTCGGCTCGATGATCGGCGCGGGGATCTTCGTCGCGCTGCCACCTGCCGCGGCCGCTGCGGGGTCCTGGCTGCTCGGCGGGTTGGCCGTGGCGGCTCTCGTCGCCTACTGCAATGCCACGTCGTCGGCGCGGCTGGCGGCGCTGTATCCGCAGTCGGGCGGGACCTATGTCTACGGCCGCGAGCGGTTGGGCGAGTTCTGGGGGTACACGGCCGGTTGGAGCTTCGTGGTCGGCAAGACGGCGTCGTGCGCCGCCATGGCCCTCACGGTCGGCGTCTACGCATGGCCGGCCCATGCGCACGCGGTCGCGGTCGCGGCTGTCGTCGCGTTGACGGCGGTCAACTACGCGGGCATCCAGAAGTCGGCGATGCTGACCCGCGTCATCGTCGCGGTCGTGCTGGGGGTGCTCGCGGCGGTCGTGGTCGCGGTGCTCGGCGACGGCGTCGTCCACCACCCGCCCGGTTCGGGCCTGCAGCCCGGCGGTATCGCCGGCGTGTTGCAGGCGGCGGGTCTGTTGTTCTTCGCGTTCGCGGGGTATGCCCGCATCGCAACCTTGGGCGAGGAGGTGCGCGACCCCAAGCGCACCATCCCGCTTGCGATCCCGATCGCGCTCGGCATCACGCTGGTCGTGTACGCCGCCGTCGCGGTGGCGCTGGCGCTCCAGTTGGGCGGTGCGATGGCGACGTCTACCGCACCGCTCGCCGACGCCGTCCGCGCCGCCGGTCATCCGGTCCTCGAACCGGTGGTCCGGGTCGGGGCGGTGGTCGCGGCGCTCGGATCGCTGCTCTCGCTGATCCTCGGTGTGTCGCGGACGACGCTTGCGATGGCCCGTGACCACCATCTACCGCACGCGCTGGCCGCGGTGCATCCGCGTTTCGGTGGGCCGCACCGCGCCGAGTTGGCCGTCGGCGCCGTGGTCGCGGTGGTGGCCGCCGCCGCCGATGTCCGCGCGGCGATCGGCTTCTCGGCGTTCGCCGTCCTCGTGTACTACGCCATCGCCAACGCGTCGGCGATGACGCTGGGCCGCACACCGATCCCGGTGATCGGGCTGCTCGGCTGCGTGGTGTTGGCCGCCCTGCTGCCGGTCGCATCGGTACTGGCGGGCACCTGCGTCGTCGTACTCGGCGCGGCGGTCTACGCGGTCAGGGCAAGATACTCCCCGTGATACCGCTGACATGGAAACACGTGGAAGCGAAGGCCGACCCAGACTTCGTCGTCGCACCGGACGAACGGCTGGACTGGCCCCGCACCATAGGCATCGGCGCGCAGCACGTCGTCGCGATGTTCGGCGCCACCTTCCTGGTGCCGGTGCTGACGGGTTTCCCGCCGGCGACCACCCTGCTGTTCTCCGGGATCGGCACTGTGTTGTTCCTGCTCATCACCGGCAACCGGCTGCCCAGCTACCTCGGCTCGAGCTTCTCGGTGATCGCACCCGTCACCGCGGCGGTCGCCTCGAACGGCACGGGCAGCGCACTGGGCGGACTGGTCGCCGTCGGCCTCGCGCTGATCGTGATCGGGGTCGTCGTACACGTCGTCGGCACGCACTGGATCGACGTCACACTCCCGCCGGTCGTCACCGGGGCAATCGTCGCCTTGATCGGCTTCAACCTCGCGCCCGCCGCGAAGGCCAACTTCGAGAAGGGCCCGCTGGTCGGCATCGTCACTCTGGTGCTGCTGGTCGCCTGCCTTGCGTTCTTCCGCGGCATCATCGGACGCCTGGCGATCTTTCTGGCCGTCGTCGCCGGTTATCTGCTGGCTCTGGTCCTCGGCGACGTCGACACGGCCGGGATCGCCGCGGCGCCCTGGATCGGGCTGCCGGAGTTCCACGCACCGACATTCAGCCTCGCGGTGCTGCCGATGTTCCTACCCGCGGTGATCGCGCTGATCGCCGAGAACATCGGCCACGTCAAGTCGGTCGGCCAGATGACCGAGACCGACGTCGACCCGCTGATGGGCAGGGCGCTGGCCGCCGACGGCGTGGCGACCACGCTCGCCGGGTTCGGCGGCGGGTCGGCCACCACGACCTACGCCGAGAACATCGGCGTGATGGCCGCGACCCGGATCTATTCGACGGCGGCGTACTGGGTGGCCGCGGCGGTGGCCATCGCGCTCGCGCTGTGCCCGAAGGTCGGCGCGGCGATCTCGGCGATCCCGCCGGGGGTGCTCGGCGGTGCCACCATCGTGCTCTACGGGCTGGTCGGCATCCTCGGCGTGCGGATCTGGCTGACCAACGGCGTCGACTTCGCCAAGCCGCGCAACCAGATGACGGCCGCCATCCCGCTGATCATCGGGATCGCCGACTTCACCTGGCAGCTGGGTGGTTTGACGTTCACCGGCATCGCGCTCGGCTCGATAGCGGCGCTGGTCGTCTATCACGGGATGGGGCTGCTCGGGCTGCGCCAGTCGAAAGCCGCGGACGCCGAGGCGGTGCAGCGGTGACCGCCCGCCATGCGCTCGTCCGCAGGCCGTCACCCCGGCTCGCCGACGGGTTGGTGACCCACATCGAACGCAGCGATCACGTGGATGTCGAACTCGCCCAACGCCAATGGGACGGTTACGCCGCCGCCATGCGGGACGCGGGCTGGACCACCCATGAGGTTCCTCCGGCGCCGGATTGTCCCGACTCCGTGTTCGTCGAGGACACCATGGTCGTCTACGAGGACCTCGCGGTCATCTGCCGTCCCGGCGCCGAGGTGCGCTGGCCGGAGGTGTCTGCCGCCGAGGAGAGCGTCCGCGGTCAGGGCTATCGTATCGAGCGCATCGAGGCGCCCGGCACGCTCGAGGGCGGTGACGTGCTCAAGCACGGCGGCACCGCCTGGGTGGGCGTCGGTGGACGCACCAACGCAGAAGGTCTGGCCCAGTTGCGATCTCACCTGCAGCCGTTCGGCGTTCACGTCATCGGCGTGCCGCTGACGAAGGCGCTCCATCTCAAATCCGCGGTGACCGCGCTGCCCGACGGAACGATCATCGGCTACGAGCCTGTGGTCGACGATCCTGAAACGTGGGCCGACCGCTTCCTCGCGGTACCCGAGGAACCAGGCGCGCATGTCGTGTTGCTCGACGACGACGGGCTGCTGATGTCATCGGCTGCGCCACGAACCGCGGAATTGTTGCAAGGGCGCGGTTACCGGGTGGTCGCCGTCGACATCTCCGAGTTCGAAAAGCTCGAGGGCTGCGTGACGTGCCTGTCGGTGCGACTGCGGGGCCGGCCGTAGCGGTCCGATCCGTAAAACAGCGAGCAACTAGAGTAACCGGACGATCCGTGCAGGAAGGACTGAGTAAATGAACGGCCCTTCAGATTGAGCAGCGTGACGGATCGCTTCGAGATTGACAATGAAACGTGCCGCACGGTCTTCGGCCACCAGGTCTGCACGCGGGATGCAGAACAGTCGAGCGCCAGTGGCTAATACCGTTTCTCGCTCAAGCTCGTTCCGTCTTATGTTCGCGTCCTTATGCCAGCCGATCCATTTCCTCTCAGCGACAAGTCGTATCCACTCATGATCGGTCACTCTCTGTGCGCGGAGTTCACCGTAGTGTTCACGCATCGTTGTCAGCGCGAGCCCCTCGGCGCGGAGAATCGCCGCAACGTGCACTGCCCCCAGGCTCCGATCGAGAAATATGTGATCGAGGTTTGGCGGGCTCATTGCATCAGGCCGCTATGGCATCCAGTGCGTCTCTAAGCTCAGCTTCGGTTACACCGTAATCGTCGGCTACAGATTCGAAGGTCGCTCCCGCTTGCAGAGGGCCGAGCACATCTGCAACCCTCACACCGCTTCGGTCGAACACCGGCTGCCCGAAACCGCGATGAGGGTCGAGCACCACGTCGGCGTCACCGTACTGGGGCAACCTGATTTCGGCGGCCAATTTGTCATCATCGAACTTGATCTGTCTGAGATAGTGCTCGACGATCTCTTTGAAGACGTACTGACCCGACCGCGGGACGACAAGCCCTTTGACTACCTGATCATCGGAGCTGCCCTCACCAGACTTCTGCGCAAATCGCCAGAGAACCTCTGCGCCATCGGTGTAGAGATCCTCCGACGCCAGAGCGTGCGGACCGACATTCTTAAGAAGCCAGTCGATCGACGGCCTAATCCGCTGCATCGGTACCCCGGCTCTACGGAAAGCGTTGAGGACGAACGCTTCGGCAACGCCCACGAAAGGAAGGCGTGGATGCCCACGTGTCGTTGGCGGAAATGCGGTGATGATCGGCTCGCCCTTTATCACGGCGCGTTTTGCCGGCCAACGCTCGTATCCATCGGCCCAAGTTACAAGCGTTGCGCGAGGGACGACGAGAAACTTCGAGGCTTCAGTGAGCGTGTAGAGGGGCACGTCGAGACGAAGATCTCTTGAACTTGAGATCGACATGAGCCACCTCCCTGCCTCTTGAGCGTTGAACACCACGATACGACCACTCACTGACTCCCATCGGCTAGGGACGCACGGGTGTCTCTCAGGTGCAACGTGCCGAGTTCTGCACCAGGGCCGTGAAGGGGCGCAGATGTACGGCCCTCACGTAGAAGCGATCTGCGGCCCGCTCACTGACCTTCCAACACCGCCGACGGTCCGCGCTTGAGCATCTGCCCCGCCACGATGACGCGCTGAATCTCGCTGGCGCCCTCCCAGATCCGCTCGACTCGAAGTTCACGGAACATCCGCTCGGCGACGTTCTCGCGCATGTAGCCGCGGCCGCCGAACACCTGCACGGCGCGGTCGGCGACCCGCCCGGCCATCTCGGAGCAGTACAGTTTGGCCATCGACGCCTGGCCGTGCACGATCTTGCGGTCCGCGCCCGCGTCGATCGACCGTGCCACCTCGTAGAGCATCGATCGCGCGGCGAACAGTTCGGTCGCGCTGTCGGCCAGCATGCCCGCCACCAACTGATAGTCGCCGAGGGGCTTGCCGCCGACCTCGCGGGTCTTCGCGAACGCCGTCATCTCGTCGACGAGGCGTTGCGCCGCACCGACACATCGCGAGGCCACCATCATCCGCTCGAACCGGAACCAGTCCTGGGTGAACGTCATCGGCTCACCCTCGGCGCCGACCAGATGCGACGCCGGAACCCGCACGTCGTTGAACGCCACGATCGGGTGTTCGTCGGCGATGTTGTGCGAATAGTGCGGAGTGCGAACGACTTCCATACCGGGCCATGGCACGTCTACGACAAGCAGCACATGGTCTCCGGCGTACTCGCCTGTCCGCAGCACCGCCTCGACGAACACGTAGTCGGCGAGGTTGTAGGAGGTCACGTGCCATTTGACGCCGTTGATGACGTACTCGTCGCCGTCCCGATGGGCAGTGGTCTGCAGGTCGGAGACATCGGAGCCGGCGAACTCCTCGGTGATCGCGTAGGCTTCGTGCTTCTCGCCCCGCACCGACGGCAGCAGCCAGCGCTGCAACTGGTAGTCGGTGGCCACGTCGGGCCACCACTGCGGCGGCGTCGCCATCACCCAGCCGAGGCCGTTGGTGACGCGCCCGCACTGCTCCTGCACGAGCACCTGCTGCAACGCCGTGTAGCCGGGGCCGCCGAGCGACTTCGGCATGTTCGTGGCGTATAGGCCCAACTCGATCGCCCGCCGCGAATGCTCGGCGGTCACCTCCTTGGGGAGCAGTCCGCCCGCCAATTCCGCCTCGACCTCGTGCGGCATGAGGGACTCCACGAACGCCCGCGCCGTGTCGCGGATGCGCACATCCTCGTCAGACAGTCCGTACATCACCACGGCCCGCTCCCTCGCTCTTGACTGATCGTTCAGTCTATGCCAGCGTTCCGTCGTATGACCAGTGCTGACGTCGTAGTCGTGGGTGGCGGAACGGTCGGAGCGTGGACGGCGGTGCAACTCGCCGAACGCGGCGTGAAACGGGTGGTGCTGCTCGAGAAGGGCACCCTCGGCGACGGCGCGAGCAGCAGGGCTGCGGGCATGGTGCGCGCCCAGGGCGGCACCGAGGCCGCGATCGTGCTCGGCATGCGGACGCAGCAGTTCTACAAGGCCAGCGGCGACCGTTTCCCGCTCGACTGCGGGTTCGTCGCACAGGGCTATCTGATGCCGTGCTTCAGCGACGCGGAGGTCGCAGCGGCCCACGAACGCATCGCGCTCCAGAAGAGCGTCGGCCTCGACGTTTCGTGGTTGTCGCCGTCGGACGTCGACGACATGCACACCGGGATGGCTGCGGGCGTCACGATGGGCTCGTCGTATGCCCCTGGTGACGGATACATCGACGCGCCGCGCAATGTGCTGGCCTACACCGCGGCGCTCGTCGCCCACAAGGTCGACGTCCGCGAGCGCTGTCGGTTCACCGGTCTGCGCACCTCAGGCGGTCGCGTCGTCGGGGTCGACACCTCCGACCGGCCGATCGACACCGACCGCGTCGTGCTGACCGGTGGACCCAAGCTCGCCCAGGTCGGTGCCGCGGCAGGCGCGAAGGTGTGGGCGGGCGGTGCGCGTCATCAGGTGGTGGTGACGGCCCCCGTGACCGCTTTCGACGTGCACGAGGTGCCGATGGCGTTCGACCTTCCGTCCGGAATCTATTGGCGGCCAGGCGAAGCCGGTGGCCTGCTGTGGGGTATGAGCAATCCAGAGGAGGCACCCGGGGTGGCGGCCGACTTCGACGACACCTACTTCGGAAAGGTGCGCGACCGGATCGAGGATCTGTTGCCGGGTCTGCGGGGTCTGGGGCTGCGCAGGACATGGGCAGCGACGATCGACTACACACCCGACCATCTACCGATCCTGGGACCGCTGCTCACCGACGACGGACCGGTCGACGGCACCGTGGTCGCGAGCCCCGCGGGCCACGGCATGATGTGGGGTCCCGCGGTGGCGGAGGTGGCCGCGGATCTGGCGACGACCGGTCGATGCGACTGGCTCGACCTCACCGACCTCGGAATGGACCGCTTCGACGCCGACGGCAACAGTCGCGTTGCGCCCGAACCGATTTCACTACCCTTCCCAGAGAAAGCCGCCATGTGAACACCGTTATCACCACAATCCTCGCCCAGGCCGCCGATGCCGAACTCGAGGACTGGGGACCGCTCGAAGAGGCCACCGGAGAACAGATGGCGACCCACGGTTTGGAAATGTGGGTCGACGGAGACAAGTCCGCCGGCATTTGGCAGTGCACACCGGGGCCCTCGTACTGGGTACAGGACGAGAGCGAGGTGATCTACGTGCTGTCCGGCCGGATGACGGTGACCCCCGACGGCGGCGAACCCGCAGAAGTAAGGGCGGGCGACATCGCGGTGTTCCCGATCGGCTGGAAGGGCACCTGGGATATCCACGAGACCGTGCGGAAGGTCTACTCGATCTTCTGATCTCTGTTCGGTTACCATCACGCAACAGGTTGTGCGCGAACGCGATTCTGCATGCTTTGTGATCGACAATTCGGAGCGTGACGCAATCGCGGAAGTCCGACGATGGCGCGTGAGATATCCCGGCAGACCTTTCTGCGCGGCGCCGCCGGCGCATTGGCGGCAGGCGCGATCTTCGGTCCGGCACGGTCGACCGCTGAGCCGATGGTGGCCACGGGCTGGGAGGGCCTATCGACGGCCATCGGTGGGCACGTGCTGCTGCCGGACAACCCGCAATTCGGCTCAGCGAAGCAGGTTTTCAACACCAATTACGGCGGATCCGCACCGGCCGCGATCGTCACGCCGACATCGCTTGCCGACGTGCAGAAGGCGATGGCGTTCGCGGCGTCCAACAAACTCCAGGTGGCGCCGCGCAGCGGCGGGCATTCCTACACCGGCGCCTCGACGGCCAACGGGGCCATGGTCTTCGACCTCCGACAGCTGCCGGGCGGCGTCGAATACGAC
>JAEZKH010000071.1 GCA_023415515.1 Actinomycetes bacterium | reverse complement strand
GCTATCGGGCGGGGCTCATCGCTGTGCGAGGTGAGCCCCCGAGGAGGACAGAGGATCGAGATGAGCATTGAGCGGGTCGGTGTCGTCGGCGCCGGGCAGATGGGCTCGGGTATCGCAGAGGTGAGCGCACGGGCGGGTGTGAGCGTCGTCGTCTACGAACCGTCGGAGGAACTCGTCGAGGCGGGCCGCACGCGCATCTCTGGCTCTCTCGAGCGGGCGACGAGCAAAGGCAAGCTGAGCGAAAGCGACCGCGACGCCACGCTTGCCAGGTTGTCGTTCACCACGAACCTCGCCGATCTGTCGGACCGCCAGCTCGTGATCGAGGCCGTGGTCGAGGACGAGACCGTCAAAGGCAAGATCTTCGCCGAGCTCGACGAACTCATCACCGATCCCGACGCCGTGCTGGCGTCGAACACCTCGAGCATCCCGATCATGAAAATTGCTGCGGCGACCGAGAATCCGAGCCGGGTGCTCGGCCTGCACTTCTTCAATCCCGTGCCGGTGCTTCCGCTGGTCGAGTTGGTCAGCACGCTCGCGACCTCCGACGAGGCCGCGGCGCGGACCGAGGAGTTCGCGGGCGCCGTTCTCGGCAAGAAGGTGGTGCGCTGCGGGGACCGGTCCGGTTTCATCGTCAACGCGCTTCTGGTGCCGTACCTGCTCGCCGCGATCCGGATGGCCGAAGCGGGGGTGGCCACCGTCGAGGACATCGACACCGCCGTGGTGGCCGGACTGTCGCATCCGATGGGACCGCTGCGGCTGTCGGACCTCATCGGACTCGACACGATGAAGCTGATCGCGGACTCCATGTACGACGAGTACAAGGATCCGAGTTACGCCTCGCCGCCACTGCTGCTGCGCATGGTGGAAGCCGGCCTGCTCGGCAAGAAATCCGGTAAGGGCTTTTACTCCTACTGAACTGCGGACTTGGGTTCGCTCCTCGAATTGGCTAGGTTAACTTCGTAAACTCACCAGCCGGTTCAGTCGGGAGCCGGGTCCGTGCTTCGCCGCAGTTATCTGCCCTGCACCGGCGTCGGCCCGGCTGACCAGGCAAGAACAGAGCGGAGTAGAAGCTACATGTCGGACGCCGGGGTAGGGCTCGAACCTTTCTACGAGGAATCCCAGTCGATATACGACCTGTCCAACGACTTCTTCGCCTTGTTTCTCGGCCCCACCATGGGCTACACCTGCTCGTATTTCGAACGCGACGACATGTCGTTGGACGAGGCGCAGATCGCCAAGTTCGATCTGGCGCTGGGCAAGCTCGATCTGCAGCCCGGGATGACCCTGCTCGACGTCGGCTGCGGGTGGGGCGGAGCGCTGCGCCGCGCCGTCGAGGTCTACGACGTGAACGTCATCGGCATCACACTCAGCCGCAACCAGTACGAGTACAGCACGGCGCTGATGGCGTCGATCCCGACCGAGCGCAGCGCAGAGGTGCGGTTGCAGGGCTGGGAGGAGTTCGACGAGCCCGTCGACCGCATCGTTTCCATCGGTGCGTTCGAGGCGTTCAAGGCCGATCGTTACCCGGTGTTCTTCGAGCGTGCATACAGCATCCTGCCCTCGGACGGCAGGATGCTCCTGCACACGATCCTCGCGCACACGCAGAAGTTTTTCCGCGACAACGGGATCAAGCTGACGATCTCCGACCTGAAGTTCATGCGGTTCATCGGCACCGAGATCTTCCCCGGCGGCCAGTTGCCCGCGGTGGAGGACATCGAGGAGCTTGCGGCCAATTCGGGCTTCACCCTGGAGCGTACGCATCTGCTGCAGCCGCACTACGCCAAGACGCTGGACATCTGGGCGGCCAACCTCGAAGCCAACAGGGCGCAGGCGATCACGCTGACGTCCGAAGAGGTCTACGACCGTTACATGCGTTACCTGACCGGGTGCGCGGACTTCTTCCGTCGCGGGATCACCAACGTCGGACAGTTCACCCTGGTCAAGTAACGCAGGCTCGGCGACGGACTAGACGCTCGCGAGCCGCTTCTTCTCCGCCTCGACGTCGAAATCCGGTGGCGGCCAAGACAGATTGAGGCTCGTGAGAGCCTCGATCAGCAGTTCGGTGATGGCCAGCCTGCTGTACCACTTGCGGTCGGACGGCACGATGTGCCATGGCGCCCACTCCGTCGACGTCCGGTCCAGCACGGCCTGATACGCCTCCTGGTACTTCGGCCACAGCATGCGTTCGTCGATGTCGGCGGGGTTGTACTTCCAGTATTTGTCCGGCCGCCGCAACCGCTTGGCCAGGCGCCGCTTCTGTTCATCGAGCGAGACGAACATCGCCACCTTGACGATCGTGGTGCCCGCCGCGGTGACCTTGCGCTCGAACCGGTTGATCTCCTC
Source organism: Actinomycetes bacterium (assembly GCA_023415515.1). Classification (GTDB taxonomy): domain Bacteria; phylum Actinomycetota; class Actinomycetes; order Mycobacteriales; family Mycobacteriaceae; genus Mycobacterium. Next base: position 12,203 of record JAEZKH010000071.1, on the reverse strand, counting down.
GTAGCGGTTACCCCACACCTCCGGCGGCACCAGGTCGTGCACCCGCACGATCAGCACGTCCTCATAGTGCGAACGGTCGAACACGCCGATCTGCCCCGCGGTGGGCAACGCGCGGCGGATCCGCCACAGGTAATGGTGTTCGAGCTCCTCCTCGGTCGGCTTACCGAAGCTGTGATACTGGATGCCCTGCGGATTCGCCGCTCCGACAACGTGTTTGACGATGCCGCCCTTACCGGCGGTGTCCATGCCCTGCAGCACCAGCAGCACGGCGCGGGTGTCGCCGGCCCGGCTGTTGGCGTACAGCATCTCCTGCAGTTCGGCGTACCGCAGGTTGCGTTCGTCCTGCAGGGCGGGCGCATCGGCCTTCTTGCCCGTGAAACCCGGCGTCCCGCTCGTGTCGATGTCGGCCACCTTGTCGCCGGGCCGGAACATCAGCACGGAGTGCGGCTCGTGCGTCCACAGGGACGGCAGCTCCAGCGCGGCGTCGGTCATTGCTTGAGCAACTGGGGCGGCAGGATCGGCGACGGGTGTGCCATCGCCCGGAAATCCCGCAGTGATCCGCCGACTTCGACGATGCCGCACAGCGCATTCCACGACAGCATCGTCAGGTAGTCGATCAGCTCGTCGGAACTCATCCTCGGATGCGACATCCACGAGTGCGTGGCCAGTTGTACGCCGCCGACGGTGTGATATGCCCACGGCTCGACGCCGCCGGTGTCCATGCCTGCCTCCACCATGCGTCTGCGCAGCATCACCGCCAGCATGCGGGCGATGATCTCCTCGCTGTTGGCGATGACCTTGTTCTTGCTCGCCGAGTTGTTGGCCATCACGAACCGGTACGGCTCGGGCTCGGCGGCCACGGTCTCGACGTAGACCTTGATGATCTCGCGGGTGAGGTCGAAGCCCTGCAGGTTCGACGACAGCGCCGCGGCCATGTTGGGGATCAACGTGGTCTGCGCGAACCGCATCATCACCGCGGTGGTCAAATCGTTCTTGTCGACGAAGTAGCGGTAGAGGACCGTCTTCGACACCCCGATCTCGGCGGCGATCTCGTCCATGCTGACGTTGCTGCCGCGCCGTCGAATGGCGACCAGGGTGCCGTCTACCAGCTCATTGCGGCGCTCCACCTTGTGTTGGTGCCAGCGCCGCTTACGTCCATCGGTTTTGACCGCCCCCGGCGGAGTCTGCTGTGCCACTATCGCGCTAGTCCGTTCGTCTGGATCTATCGATACTACGATCAATGACGGTGTTGACGCCTGTGGGCGCGGCTGACACGTCGCTGCGTGGATGATGGGGGTGTGGCACACAGACCCGACGCCGGAGCGCGGCCGAGCTTCGCCGAGTCGCTGGCAGGCGCCGACAGTGCCGCCGACGCCGAGCGCAGGCGGGGCCTGCGACGGATGAAGCTCGTGGCGCTCGGCTTCCTGGTCGGGGCAACGGTGCTGTTTCTGTTCTGTCGATGGGCCGAGGCCAACGGCGCGGGCGAGTGGGCCGGATACGTGGCCGCCGCCTCGGAAGCGGGCATGGTCGGCGCGCTCGCCGACTGGTTTGCCGTCACGGCCCTGTTCAAGCATCCGCTGGGCATTCCTATTCCACACACGGCAATCATCAAGCGCAAGAAGGATCAGCTCGGCGAGGGGCTCGGCGCGTTCGTGCGGGAGAACTTCATGTCGCCGGAGGTCATCGCGACCAAGCTGCGCGACGCCGAGGTCGCAGGCCGGCTGGGCAAGTGGCTGTCGGAGCCGGCGCACGCCGAACGGGTGGCCGCCGAGGCGTCCACGGTGCTGCGGGTGCTGGTGGAGATGCTGCGTGACGAGGACGTGCAGGCAGTGCTGGACCGCATGATCGTCAAGCGGATCGCCGAACCGCAGTGGGGGCCGCCGATCGGTCGCGTGCTGGCCACCCTGCTTCACGAGGGCAGGCAGGAGGCGCTGCTACAGCTGCTCGCCGACCGGGCGTTCCAGTGGTCGCTGAACGCCGGCGAGATCATCGAACGGGTGGTGGAACGCGACTCGCCGACCTGGTCGCCGCGCTGGGTCGACCACCTCGTCGGCGATCGCATCCACCGTGAGCTGATGGACTTCACCGACAAGGTGCGCCGCAATCCCGACCACGAACTGCGCCGCTCGGCCACCAGATTCCTGTTCGAGTTCGCCGACGACCTGCAGCACGACGAGGCGACGATCGGCAAGGCCGAGAACGTCAAGAACCAGATCATGGCCCGTGACGAGGTGGCCCGGGCCGCCGAAACCGCGTGGAACGCCGCAAAGCGCATCTTCATGGAGTCCGTCGACGACCCGTCGTCGACGCTGCGCACCCGCATCGCCGATTCCGCGGTGCACATCGGCGAATCGCTGCGCGACGACGCCGACCTTCGCGACAAGGTGGACAACTGGATCATCAGGGCGGCTCAGCACCTGGTCGCCCAGTATGGGGCGGAGATCACAACGATCATCACCGACACGATCGAGCGGTGGGACGCCGACGAGGCCAGCCGGCGTATCGAACTGCATGTCGGCCGTGACCTGCAATTCATCAGGATCAACGGCACGGTGGTGGGCGCGCTTGCGGGCTTGGTCATCTATTCGATAGCCCAGCTACTCTTCTGACCTGCGCTAACTAGTGCTTGCAAAAGTTAGCACCCGGTCGTACGGTGGTGTCGTCACACCGCATACCGAACGCGCCGAAGGGGTAGTCCATGTCGCAGGACGACAAGCTCGTCGATGTGGTGTCCAACGCTGCGCAGGACATCGGGAGCTTCATCCGAACCCAACGTGAGGCGGCCCAGGTATCGGTAAGGCAATTGGCCGAAAAGGCCGGCGTCAGCAATCCCTATCTCAGCCAGATCGAGCGGGGATTGCGGAAGCCTTCAGCCGATGTGCTGAATCAGATCGCCAAGGCGTTGCGGGTCTCCGCGGAAGTGCTCTACATCAGGGCAGGCATCCTCGAGCCCAGCGAAGCCAACGAGGTGCGAGACGCGATCATCACCGACACGGCGATCACCGAGCGGCAGAAGCAGGTGCTGCTCGACATCTACACATCGTTTTGCGAACAGAACGAAGCCGCCCTTGTCCTCGAAGACGGGCCATCGGGTGAGGAGCCGACGACTGACTGACGCAGAACGTGCCGCTGAATCGAAGTGATGACCGAGTGAAATTCAATGAAAGGAAATATCGACATGGCGAAGAAGACTGCCAAGACGACCAACCAGCCGACCGTTGACGACCTGAAGGCCCCGCTGCTGGCCGCGGTGGGCGCTGCCGACCTGGCGCTCGAGCGGGTCAACGAGATCGTCGCCGCCCTGCGCGAGCGCGCAGGCGAGGCCCGCACCGACGCCGAGACGCGCGTCGAGGAGAGCCGCGCCCGGCTGCGGGGGCTGCAGGAGGACCTGCCGACGCAGTTCGGTGACCTCCGCGACCGGCTGACCTCCGAGGAGCTGCGCAAGTTCGCCGAGAGCTACGCCGAGACCGCGCAGACCACCTACAACAAGCTGATCGAGCGCGGCGAGGTCGCCCTCGAGCGCCTGCGTAACCAGCCCGCCCTCGAAGAGGCCGCAGGCCTCGTGCAGACTCGCACCGACCAGGCCGTCGAGCTGCCCCAGGAAGCGCTGGGCAACGTCGCCTCGCAGACCCGCGCGGTCGGCGAGCGCGCGGCCAAGCTGGTCGGGGTCGAGCTGCCCAAGAAGGCCCAGAAGGGTGCGGCCCCTGTGAAGGAGACCGCCAAGAAGGCCCCGGCCAAGAAGGCCCCGGCCAAGAAGGCGCCGGCCAAGAAGGCCCCGGCCAAGAAGGTCACGCAGAAGTAAATTCGACGCCGACGGTGGCGCCCGCTTAGGCTGGTGAGGTGATCCTTGCCGACCTAGCGGGCGTCATTGTTCTGGTCCTCGTCGTTGCTGCATTCGCCGTGGCCGCCTACGCCTTCGTTCATGCAGCCATGCAGCGGCCCGACGCGTACACCGCGGCAGGCAAGCTCACCAAGCCGGTCTGGCTGTTGATCATCGGCGGCAGCGTCCTTCTCCTGCTGGTCTTCCGCGATCCGTTCGGAGCCGCGATCGCCGCCGTCGCATCGGGCATCTATCTGGTCGACGTCCGGCCCAAGCTCCTCGACATCCAGGGAAAGTCGCGGTAGCCCGATGCGCCGGATCCTTGCCGCGCCTGCGGCGGCCATGACCGCTGCCGTCATCCTCGCCGGCACGGCGACCGCCGATACGGTGCCGGGGCCGCCGTATGTCGCGGCGGCCGAATGGGCGAAGTGGGGCGATCTGTCCAGCCTGCGCGTGTACCCGACCGACGCCGCGCGCGCCGCGTCGACTCAGGCCGGCACCACCGCACAGGCCGACGAGGCATGGGCCGAGGTGCTGACCCTGTCACCGGACGCCGACATCCCCGGCATGCGGGAACAGTTCATGTGTCACTGGTCCTACGCCGAACTGGCTCAGCCGGGCAAGACGAGCTGGAATCTCGAGCCGTGGCGGCCCGAGGTGTCCGCCGACGAGATGCTGGCGGCACACTGCAATCCCGGCGGCACAGAAGAACCGTTCTAGTGCCCGCGGCGTACAGCCGGGGCGCCGTCGCCGCGGTCGTCGACCACACGCTGCTCAAACCCGAAGCCACGCAAACAGATGTGACGGCCCTGGTGGCCGAGGCCGCCGAACTCGGTGTGTACGCCGTCTGCGTCTCGCCATCCATGGTCGACTTCGCCAAGTCGTCGCTGCCCGCGCACCTGCACCTTGCCTCGGTCGTGGGATTCCCGTCGGGCAAGCACGTTTCGTCGATCAAGGCGGCAGAGGCCACCGACGCGATCGCTGCGGGCGCCGACGAGATCGACATGGTCATCGACGTCGGGGCCGCCGTCGCAGGCGATTTCGCTGCCGTCGGTGCCGACATCGCCGCCGTCCGCGCGGCCGCCGGTCGCGCCGTCCTGAAGGTGATCGTCGAGTCGGCGGTGCTGCTGAGCCTCGCGGGCGACGACGTTCTGACGGCGGCATGCCGGTGCGCCGTCGATGCCGGCGCCGATTTCGTCAAGACCTCCACCGGATTTCATCCGAGCGGAGGCGCCTCGGTGCATGCCGTCGAGTTGATGGCCGCCGCCGTCGGGTCCGGGATCGGGGTCAAGGCGAGCGGGGGCATCCGCACCGCCGCCGATGCCGTCGCGATGCTCGACGCGGGTGCCACCCGGCTGGGCCTTTCGGGCACCCGCGCGGTCCTCGACGGGCTCGGCTGAAGCCGGAAGCCTGCCGCAACACTCAGAGGTTGGCGAAGCAGGGATCCGTCTCGCCCTTGGGAATGGACGCGTTCTTCGTCGAAAAACGCGCTGACACACCCGAATCGGTGACGGTGACATCGTCGGCCTTGATGCCGAGCGGGTAGTTCTTCGTGAGCTGGGTGGAGAACGCGTCCAGCGCGGGCTGCACGGTCTCGCGCGGCAGCGTGAAACCCAGCCCGCTGAGGTTGACCACCTGCAGCGCCAGCCCGCCGTCCTCGATCGTCGGCTTGGTGGTGATGCTGCTGCCCAGCGCCGCCTCGAGTTCGATTGTGCCGTCGGACGGGTTCGTCTTGACGCCGGTGACGAAGCCACCGACGACGGGGATCGAGTTCTGCACGGTCTGCAGGATGCCGTCGGCCGTCCAGGTGATGTTCGCGGTCAGCGAGCCGATCGTGCCCTTCGAGTCACCCGAGTCGTGGAGCCGCACATCGTCGATCTCCACCTGCGCCTTCATGCCCTTGGCGTCGCGGATCTGGTTGCCCGCCGTCTCGATCGAGATGTTGCCGTAGTGCCCGGTCATGTGCTGGATCAGAAACGGCGACGCTCCGAACGAGACGGTCGCGTTGTCTTGCACCACGCACTCGGTGGCCGAGGCCACCACGTCATCGGCGCGGCTACGCGCGTACAGTTCCGCGGCCAGGACGCCCGCCGCCACCAACGCCACCACGATGACGACGACCAGCACGACGGTCAGCGGGTCGGCCAACAGCGCCTTGATCTTCGATGTCTTCGACGATGGCTTCGATCCGTCGGGCGGGGTTGCCCCACCGGGCGGCGGAGGGGCGGGCTGCCCCGGTGCGCTAGGCGAATACTGCGGCTGGGGCTGGTCGGGCGGGCGAGCCCAGGGATCAGTCACGCCCGCGATTCTGCCCTATCAACGTCAGCGAAGTCCGAGCGGTTGCGGAGCACCGCGATCGTGTCCCGCACCGATGCCACGGTGGTCGTGTCGATGTCGGTGACGAGCAGTGCCGGATCCGCACCCGCGGCCTCGACGACCTCGCCGAGCGGGGACGCCACCAGGCTGCCACCGACGCCGGTCGGGCCGATCGCGGCGAGCTCGTCACCCGGATACGCCTGACCCACAGCGGCGACGAAGCTGCCGGTGTCCAGCGCCCTCGCGCGGGCCAGCAGCGTCCACTGGTCGAGTTTGCCCGGTCCGGTACCCCACGACGCGTGCACGGTGATGACGTCCGCTCCGCGTCGCGCCAGCTCGACGTAGAGCTCGGGGAAGCGGATGTCGTAACACAGCGTCAGCCCCACGGTGACGCCGGAGACGTCGATCGTCACCGGCACCCGACCCGGTGCCACGGTGCGCGACTCGACGAAGCCGAACGCGTCGTAGAGGTGGATCTTGTCGTAGTGCGTGTCGGTGCCCCGGCCGACCGCGATCAGCGTGTTGGTGACGCGGCCGTCCCCCGAGGGGACGAACATGCCCGCGACGACGGTGATGCCGGCGCGCTCGGCGACGTCGCGGACGCCGTCGGCCCACGGCCCGTCCAACGGCTCGGCGACATCGGCGAGCGGCACCCCGAACCGGCACATGGTGGCCTCGGGGAACAGCACGAGGGCCGCACCCGAATCGGCGGCTCGACGGGCGTGGTCTTCGACGAGCTTGCGGTTGGCCGCGGGATCGGTGCCCGCCTGGATCTGCGCCAGTGCGATTCGCATAGCACCAGAGTAGAGAGCTACGGCCCCCACGCGTGCCGGTCGAGTGCGGCTTTCTTGTTGCCGAGCTTTCCGGACCGGACCTGGCTGGCCAGGCTGTCGAGGATGACCCGTGAACTCAACAGCGCGGTCTGTTCGGCCCAGTCGTAGGGCGGCGAGCACTCGACCACCTCGATCCCGGCGAGCCCCGGCTCGGACACCATGCGCACCAGGTTGAGCGCCTCCCTCGGCAGCAGCCCGCCCGGCTCCGGCCACCCGGTGCCCGGCACGAAGCCCGCGTCGATGACGTCGATGTCGAACGACAGGTACACCGCCTTGGCGTCCTTCCACGCGATCTCGAGCGCCATCTCGGCGATCTTCTCCACCCCGACGCGCTCGACGTCGCCGACGGTGATCACGGTCGAGTTGCGTTCCCGGCCCACCTTGACGCCCGCGCGCGGCGCCTGCCAACCGCCGATGCCGATCTGCACGAGGTTGGTCGCCGGCGCGTTCTTGATGTTCGTCGCGTGGAACCACGGCGTGGTGTGCATCCGCTCGTCGAGGTCGGACTCCTGAGTGTCGACGTGGCGGTCGAAGTGGATGATGCCGACGTTGCCGTCGAGATAGGGCGCCATCCCGCGGATGGTCGGGAACCCGATCGAGTGGTCGCCGCCGAGCACGACGGGCACCACTCCCTTGCCCACGACGTGCGCCATCGCCTGGCTGATCTGATCGAACGACTTCTCCAGATTCCCCGGGATCGTGAAGACGTCGCCGATGTCGACCATGTTCAACTGCTCGCGGAGATCGACACCCATCTCGTAGTTGTAGGTGCCGAAGAGGTTGGTGGAGCGCCTGATTCCCTGCGGACCGAACCGGGTGCCGGGCCGATAGGTGGCACCGGCGTCGAGCGGAACCCCGAAGAACGCCACCTCCGCATCGTCGACCTGGCTGACGTCCTCGACGAACGGACACTTCAGGAAGGTGCCGCGTTCACCCGCGAAGTGGGGCAGTTCGCCACGCACGAACGTGGAGATGCGGCGGTCGTTGATCGTCGGCGCCGCCTCGAGGCCGAACGTCAGGCAGCGTTCGATCTCCTCGCGCTCACGGCGGTCGGGCAACTCGGCCTCGGCCTGCTGAGCCCACGCGCCCTCGCGGTTGACTGGTTCAAAAGGCAAGTCGGACATGATGACTCCTCGCGCGCCGTCTTGTCGCTGTCCGGGTACGACGCACCTCGTCCGGGGAGCCGGTCGTGGCTTCTGGTTCTTCATCTTCGCCGAAATCGGCGATCTCGCCACCTGAAAATGCAACGAGCCGTTAACACAACCCGTAACCCGACGTAATCCTGCGGGGTTTGTCTGGTTGGCGACTCACATGCGGATGTGGGGCGCGTCTAGGGTTCCGCCGCTCGCCGGGCCTGGTCCGAGAGACGCAGGCGGTTCGCGACGCGGCAGACCGTTCCACGGCGGGACAAAAACCCGGGAGGCTGTCCAGCTCGCAAGGAGGCTCCCGTGATTCTTCTCGGTGTAGGTGTCAGCGTCGCGGTCATCGTCGTCGTCGGCTTTCTGTTTTCCAAGCGGATCGAAGGCGACAGTGCGAACTTTCTGGTCGGCGGCCGCAGCCTGCCGCTGATCCTCGTGGGCGGCGCCCTGATGGGTTCGGCCGTCGACACCAATGCCACCCTCGGCAACACTGATCTGACCGCCGAGTTCGGGTTCTGGGCGGGCGCGTCACTGCCGCTCGGTCTGGCCCTGTGTCTCCTGCTCACCGGCATCTTCTTCGCAAAACCGATGAACCGCATGGGGCTGACGTCGTTCCCCGACTACTACCACCTGCGATTCGGCCGCCCGGTCGAGATCGCCGCGGCGCTCCTGCTGATCGTCGGCTTCATCCTTCTGGTGGCAGGCAATCTGGTGGCGGGCGGTTTCCTGTTCCAACACTTCACCGGGATGCCGTACTGGATGGGTGCGGTGATCATCGCCGTTCTCGCGGTGTCGTACACCGGTGCGGGCGGACTCATCGCGGACGCGTACACCGCGATCATCCAGATGGTGTTGATCCTGGTCGGCGGGTGGGCGCTGTTCTTCTGGATGAGCTCCACCCACGGCATCAACATTCCCGAGGGAATGGGCCCGTTCGCCTTCGAGCAACTGACCGATCCCGCGATGGGCGCCACCATCAACTGGGCGACTCTGATAGCCCTCGGCGTCGGCGACATCGTGGCGATTGACTTCATGCAGCGGGTCTTCTCGGCCAAATCACCTGAGACGGCCCGTCGTTCGTGCTTCGCCGCCGCCGGTGGCACCGCGCTGATCGGCATCCCCTTTGCACTCGTCGCGCTGGCGGCCTCGGGTTTTCTGGGCGAGGGTGACGACCCCGTTCTGCTCCGTCTGCTCGACCAGGTGCCGCTGACGATCACGATCGTCGTGCTCTGCGGCCTCGTCGGTGCGTCCATGAGCACGGCCAACGGCGCAATATTGGCCATCTCCAACGTTGCCGTTCGCAACGTGGGTGGTGTTCGGCGCGTACATCTTTCGGGTAAGCGCGATCCACTGCTGTGGGCGACGCGCACCGCGATGGTCCCGGTGACGCTGCTTGCCATCCTCATGGCCATCTACGTCAAGCAGACCGGCATCCTGCTGACGTTGGCGTTCGATCTGCTGCTGGCCTGCCTGGTCGTGCCGTTCATCCTCGGGCTGGTGTGGCGCAGAGGCACCGCCGTTGCGGCGCTGGTGTCGATCGTCGTCGGCCTGACGGTCCGGCTGGTGCTGTTCGCGATGACCCCGACGATGTACGGCCTGGACAACACGATCTTCTATGTGCCCAACGACATCGTCGACGCGTCGTTCGACGGCTGGCCGACGTTCATCGCCTTCGCCACATCGATAATCACTTATGTGGCAATCGCTCTCGTCATGCCTGCGTCGCCGATTCGCGGGCTGGACATCCGGGGCGCCGACGACGTCGACGATGCACTCGACGAATTCGAAGCCTTGAAGCCGGAAGAACCGGTCAAGGTGGAGGCGGGGCAACAGTAGCCCGCGGAGCCCCGCCGGGGGCGACATCGGATTGCGGAGCCCCGCTGGGGGCGACATCGGACCACGGCACGGTGAGCACCCCGTCGCGCAGCCGACGGCGGGGTGGATCGACGGGCCAGCCGTCGCGGCGCAGCATGTTCAGCATGGCGCGCCACCGCTCGCGCGGGCCGAACACCCCGTGGCCCGCGACACTGGCCCACGCGTGATCGGCGGCGTCCAGCAGGGTGTGTACCGGCTCACCCGAGACATTGTGGTGGATAAGCACTTTCGGCAGGCGCTCGGCGAGGTCTGACGGGCGTTCGATCGCGAAGGGATCGCAGGCCAGTGTCAGGCTGACCGGACCGTTGCCGTCCAGCAGCACCCAGCCGCAGCGTCTGCCGATCTCGTCGCAGGTGCCGTCGATGATCAGGCCGCCAGGCGCGAGCTGTGCCCTCATCAATGACCACGCCTCGTCGACGGCATCCTCGGGGTACTGCCGCAGCACGTTGAACGCCCGCACCAGCACCGGCCGATGACCGGCCAATTCGAAACCGCCGAGCCCGAATTCGACGGCCTCGTCGCGCGCCGTGGCCCGCGCCGCGCTCACCCGCTGCTGGTCGATCTCCAGGCCGATCACGCGGACGTCCATACGCACCGCGCGCAGCCGGCTTGCGAGTTCGAGTGTGGTGACCGGCAGGGCGCCGTAGCCGAGGTCGATGACGAGCGGGTCGGCGGCCGACTGCAGCGCGGTGCGCACCCGTGGCGAATGAACGAGCCAACGGTCGCAACGGCGGAGGCGATTGTGGCCGGTCGTTCCCCGCGTCAGCTGTCCGACGGGGGCGCCCATGTACCCGATTTTAGGTCGCCGGACCGTAATCGCCCTGACCCACGCCGCGACGAACCGCTAGTGGTGCTTGGCGATCCAGTCCGCGGTGAACGCCTCCTCGGCGTCGAAGAGCTGCCTGATGTGATGCAGGATCAGGTCTTCCAGCGCACCGCCGATCAGCGGGATGTACACCTTGCAGACGCTGACCAGCCGAAGCTCGCTTCCGGTTCCCGTTTCGCTGAGGTGATATCTGCCGCCGAAATGGCCCGGCCCGTGCGGCACGCTGGCGCGGTAGGTGCCCCCGCCGCGCTTGGCCACAGGGTCATACGGGTCGAAATGCTGTTCGCGGGTGATGATCATGTCGGACGGCATGACGGTGCGCGCGATGGGCGGCAGGTACATCCGCGGAAGGTTCTGCTTGAAGACGATGTCGGTGCCCGAACCGTCCGACCGGAATTCCGTGATCTCCGACTGCGGTGTGAGAAACCGGTACGCGTCCATCAGCGTGTCCCAGTAGGCGCGGCTGGTGAAGCCGGCGTAGATCGTCTCGGCGGGTGCGTCGAAGGAGATCTTGTAGTCCATCCGGCGCGACACCACACCAGGCTAGGAGACGCGTCAGGGGTTGTCCCTGATCCACGCCGTGGTGAACCGCTGCTCGGCGATGAGCAACTCGACGAGCTGGCTTCCGATGAAGTTCTCGACCTTGCCGCCGACGAGCGGGATGCGCACTTCGACGGTGGCGGTGAACTCGAGGCGCGACCCGCCTTCGGCCGGTGCGAGGACCGCGGTGCCGGTCAGCGAGACCGGCGCGCCGGGTATCACACCGCTGACCTGCGCACTCGCCGTGCCTGCCTCGACCGGGCTCCACACCTCCTCACGCACCACCGCCAGGTCGCCGGGATGAAACTGCGTCACCACCCCCGACAGCCGGTCTCGGCGCAGCACCTGGGTGGTCCTGACGCGGATCGTCCCTGCGCCGTCGTGACCGTCGACGGCCATCGAGTCAAGCGTCGCCTCGTCGGCGCCGGAGTCGGCGAGCCGTTCGAGCCAGTACGCCTCATCGCGCAGGGCCCTGTGCACCTGTTCGACGCTGCCGTCGTACTCGGCGGCCATGTCGAATGAACGCGGCATAGCTGGCCAGGCTACCGTTACGGCCCGTGGTCAATTCGCGCCTACGGGGTCTGCCCGTCGCCGAGAACGTGCCGCTGGCACCGTTGACCACCCTGCGCATCGGTCCCGCCGCCCGCCGGCTGATCACCTGCGACACCACCGAGGCGATCGTCGCCGCCATCGCGGCGCTCGACGACGAAGATTCGCCCGCGCTCGTGCTGGCGGGCGGGTCGAACGTGGTGCTCGCCGACGACATACCCGATCTCACCGTGGTGCGTATCGCCACCACGGCGATCCGCGTCGACGGGAACATCGTGCGCGCCGAGGCGGGCGCGGTGTGGGAC